>JAPLDY010000139.1 GCA_026391595.1 Bacteroidia bacterium | reverse complement strand
CCATCCTGACCGGACCTGCTGAAAGTATTCCTTTATTGAGGGATTCTTATGTGATCTCCGACAAAAATCCTGACGGGCCAGCATATACTTTCAATGGCTTCTCCGACAAACAGGGAAGCGGAAGAATCGATTACATCTTTGTAAAAGAAGGCATGAGAGTGCTCGATCACAGCACAATAGCAAAAAAGGAGCGTGGCATTTATATCTCCGACCACTGGCCGGTTGAGGCTCGCGTTTCCATAAAATAAACAGGCATTAGGCCGTTTTCCTGTACATCCTGACTGCAAAAGCAGTAAAAACAATTGCAATAATTGTCAGAGAATAAATATCCCTGCTGATATCCTGAAATGACGATCCTTTCAGCATCACCATCCTGTTTATGCGCATAAGGTAAGCCATTGGGTTTACCAGGTCAAATTTCTGTGCCCACATTGGCATACTGTCAACCGGTGTAAAAATGCCGCCCATTAGTATGAATATTATCAGGAAGAAGAATGCCACAAACATATATTGCTGCTGTGTCGATGAAAAAGTTGAGAGGAAAATTGCAAGCCCCAGGACAGCAACCAGGAATATTGCAGAGCCAAGGAAAAGCAGTAACAGGCTCCCTTCAAACGGAATATTGAACGTAAGCTTTCCAATCAGTAAACCGATCGCCAGATCTACCAGCCCTATGATCAGGAAAGGGATCATTTTGGCTATTATGAAATGATATTTTCTGACAGGGGTTACATTTATCTGTTCGATAGTTCCAATTTCTTTCTCCCTCACAAGGTTAAGTCCTGCCAGCAGGAAGCCTATGGCAGTGACCAGGATGACAAGTATCCCTGGCAGCATATAGAATTTGTAATTAAGCATTTCATTATACCAGTATCTGTTGGTTACCTGGATCTGAGGTATGGACGCTACAGCAAGGTTCCCTCCATTTTCAACCAGGATGTTCATATTGTAATCTCTCAGTACACCATTCAGATATGCCCATGAAAGCTGTGCGGTAGTAGCGTTGATGGCATTTATTGTAACCATGACCTTACCGGGATTTCCCGTACCAATGTTCTTACCGAATCCTGATGGGATTTGAAGTACCAGATTACATTTATTCCTGTGCATGAGGTCATAAGCTTCCTCTTCCGAAAATGTTGAAAACTCTATTTTAAAGAATGTCGATCCCTCAAGCTGGTTTATCAGCGCCCTTGATTCAACTGACATATCTTTGTCAATCATGCACAGGCTTACATTCTTGATCTCGAAGGTCACTGCCGGCACAAGAAGGAGCATCTGAACTATCGGAACTCCGAAGATAGCCCTGCTGATGAACTTGTTCCGGAAGATCTGCAGGAACTCTTTCCTTATGAGATAGAGGATGGTCCGCATATTATTCAAGTCTTAATTTAAAGCTTCTGACGCTCAACCCAATAAACAAAGCCGTCATAGCTGCAAGGATAAGGGTCTCTTTCCATACGTACAGAAACCCTGTTCCCTTGATCATGATATTTTTTAATATCAATATGAAATATCTGGGAGGCATTATCGCACTAAACCAATCATAACCTTTTGGCATATTTTCAATCGGGAAGATAAATCCCGAGAGAAGGATCGTCGGAAGCATCAGCCCGAGAAAGGACATAAATATTGCCTGCTGCATTGTTTTTGACACTGTCGAAATCAAAATACCTAGGGAAAGACTCATAAGAATATAGAGCATTGTCTCGGCAAGAAGCAGAATAAGGCTTCCCTTGATGGGCAGATCAAATGCAAACCATGAAAGCACTAATATCATTATCACATCTATAAAGGACAGAATAAAATAGGGAAGAACTTTACCCACTATAATATGTATCGGTTTGAGTGGGGAAACAAGCAGCACTTCCATAGTGCCAAATTCTTTTTCACGGGTAATTGTAATAGAGGTCATCAGGGCGCATATAAGGATCAGTATCAGGGTTATCACACCCGGAACAAACATAAAATGACCTTTTAATTCCGGGTTGTAGAACATCCTGACTTCCGGCTGGATAAGCAGATTACCTTTTGCCGACGCCCCGGCAAGTTCCCTGTTGAAATCTGTTACAATAGCAGTGGCGTAGTTGGTTATTAAAGTTGCAGTATTTGGCTCTGAACCATCTGCGATTATGCTCATCGTTGCCTTACCATCACTTATAAGATCGCGTCCGAAATCGTGACCGAAAACTATCACGGCTTTTGCCTTACCCTTTTTAAAGATCTTGTCAATGTCATCATAGCTCTGAAGGTTGTCAACCCTCTTGAAAAACCCCGAAGAACATATCTTATCGGATATTTTCTGAGTAACCTCATCCTTGGAAAAGTCAAGAAATGCCACTGGTGCATCCTTGATATCGGTGCTTACAACAAAGCCGAATATAAGTATCTGCGCCGTTGGTATCCCGAACAGGATGATCAGTGACCGGAAATCCCTGAATATGTGCAGGAACTCTTTTTTTACAAATCCAAGGAATCGTTTCATTTACCCTGAATAATTATTATACCTCCTCAACCATTTTTATGCCCCCAACCCCC
>JAPLDY010000197.1 GCA_026391595.1 Bacteroidia bacterium | reverse complement strand
ATCCTGAAGATCGCCGTCCCAGTAAATTCTGAAGTTAACAGATGGCATCGCATCCGTGATCTTTTCACCTTTAACCGAATAGATACCTTTTGATGTTGAGGACCACATTTCAAAACCCCTGTGATTTGGATAAATGTCAGCAGCATTACCTCTGCCTGTGTCGCCAGGTCCCGTAACCTGTAACAGAATTTTTCCAGTGGCAGCACTGTGCAGTACACCCCCCTGCCCTCTTGTCTCTTTCACAGCCCATACTTCAAGCCCGGGTATATCAGGATCGAGATCGGAAAGATGCATGGCATCTCCATGTCCCATGCCGGTAGTATATATTGGTACGCCATTGTCATCGTAAGCGCTTGATCCATAGACAATTTCATCCTTTCCATCTCCATCTATATCGCCAGCGCTCAGGTTATGATTTCCCTGTCCCATATATTCCGGATGACCATTGTTTGAATCAAAGAACCATTTCAGCTTAAGCTCACCTCCCTGCCATATCCATGCTGCAATAGTAAGTCTGCCGTAATAACCTCTGCAAAAAACAGGACTCGGATGAACGCCATCAAGGTAAGCGACGCATGCAAGGAACCGGTCAACACGGTTGCCGCTGCATTCATTGGCACCCCATCCGCAAGGATCCTCACGGCCCGGGACATAATCCACTGTTTTAAGAGCTTCACCTGTTTCTCCATTAAAAATGGTCAGATATTCAGGACCGGTAAGTATCCTGCCTCTGTCGCTGACATAATCTTTTGCCGGATCGCCGAGCACCTTCCCTTTACCATCAATAGTGCCATCGGCGGTTTTGCAGGCCATTTCGGCTTTTCCATCACCATCAAAGTCGTACACTAAAAACTGAGTATAGTGTGCTCCTGCCCTTATGTTCTTTCCAAGGTTTATCCTCCATAACTGTCTGCCATCCAGCTCATAAGCATCAAGAATTACATTTCCGGTATAACCATCCTGTGCATTATCCCTGGCATTCGAAGGGTCCCACTTCAGAACTATTTCATATTGGCCGTCACCATCGAGGTCGGCAACACTTGCATCACCGGGTGAATAGGTGTACTGTCGCGGATTTGAAGGACGTTGCTCCGTCTCAGATCCGGGAGGAGGACCGGAAGGACGGTTCTGACGGTTCAGGGTGTCCTGTGGCCGGTTCGTTCGTTGTCTCTGAGGCATTGCAACCACACCTCTGACTGAATCAACAGGAGGCCTGTTAAGTGGTATCCTTATATAGTTTTGTGCCCATACTTTACAGGCATTCTTCTCTTTCTGCTCTTTCGTTTTTATTACTGCTCTGACACTATAGACCTCATCAGAAGCTGTTTTATCAATAAAACTGGTAGCACCTTCAAGTGGTTTTTTATTAAGCTTTTGCGAGCCTCTGTAAAGGTTGAATCCAATTCCGTCCGGATCTGTACCAAGCAGTCTCCAGCTGATGAAAACCGAATCAGGGCTGGTGCGTACGGCAACAATTCCTCTGTCAAGGAGTTCCATCTGGCGTTGAGTATTCTCGACAACAGCAGATTGAAACAGTACAAAACAAACAGAGACAAGTAAAAACAATTTTACGTACTTCATGATTTTAAATTGATTAAAACTCTGTGGAACTCTGTGCTCCTCTGTGGAACTCTGTGTAACTAAGAAGTACAAAAAACTTTCACAGAGTGACACTGAGAACCACAGAGGGACACAGAGAAAATATTAAGAAGATTATTCCATTTTATACATTTCAGATCCGGCCAGGAGGAAACATCCCAATCCGAAATCTTCAAAATTCGGAACTTTATCATAACCTACCGGCTGGCTGTCTTTAGGCTCTTTGCCAGTGCCCTGAACATATCCCAGGAATCCGTTTGGATGAACACAATCCCCCACAAGACCTTTCCATGCTTTCTGAATGACAGGCAGATATCTGCCTCTGTCGAGTATACCATGATTAATCCCCCAGGCAATGCCATAAACAAATAATGAGGTTCCAGTAAGCTCTTTCCCCCCAAAATCAGACTCATCCAGCAGGCTTACATTCCAAAAGCCATCGGGCCTCTGGCACGCAACAAGAGCATCTACCATCTCTTTATAAGTGTTCATATATTCAACACCATATGCAGAGTTCTCAGGTAAAAAATCCATTGCCCTGACAAGTGCAGCAAGCACCCAGCCATTGCCTCTCGACCAGTAGCAATTTTTTCCGTTTGGTTCAGCATATGGCGGATCAAAATCCTTATCACGCCACCAGAGATGATCTGTCTGATTATAAAGTCCGTTTGTACCGTGGAGATTCTTTGTATACAGGTACATCTCATGCATCCGGTCGTAATACCTGTTGTCGCTGTATATAAATCCAAGACGGGCAAACACAGGCATAGCCATCTGCAGGGCATCGATCCAGTTCCAGTCGTCTATCTTGTCAGATGCAAGCATAAGGTCGATGCAGGCTTTTATCTGGGCCATCCTTTCAGGTTTGGTCCTGTCCAGAAGGAAAAGATCCATATAAGTCTGGGTGCAGCACTGGTTGTCACCATTTCTTGTTTGTACACCGTCGCGCATGCCCCATTTATGGAACTCGCCCCACGATATAGCATAATTAAGGTAAGCCGGATCAGGCTTGATATTATATAGTGCCATCAGTCCCTCGTAATAGACGCCCCGGGTCCAGATATTGCTGGGGCGTTCCTTGTCAGTAACTGATGGTTTGCCCACATCAGGCCATTTTTCCATGAAGTACTTATTTGCCAGGACCATTGCCTCCATTGTTTTTTCTTTGGGAACTTCCTGGACAACAATGGGTTTGCCTGAAGCTGCAAGAAGAAGATCAGTAAGGTTTCCGGCAGCTTTGCGGTTCTCGAAGCTATCCGGAAGGCGGTCGTGATCAATATATTCGTTATAGATCCAGGGATCGCCTATGGCAAAAACATATCCTTTCCCGTAATTGGCTTCGGCGATCAGAACTTTGCCATTCTCCGAAAGCACCGGCTTTGCTTTTCCAGAGAGTTTGATATCGGAAACCTCCTTTATATATATCTTGGATACTCCTTTAAAAAGAGGATGATCATTAAAGTTCTTGCTGGCGCCCATTTCGAAATTGGTACCTGTAACAGGATGAAGGGTTACATGGTTGAACGTCATTCCGAAATTCTTTGTCAGCTGGTTCAGATGAGTGAATTCGCAATTGGGAGCGTCATTGGCAAGGATTGCCAGCACGCCTCCTTTCTTTACCCATTTTTTTATCACCTTGATATCGTCGGGCATTATATAATTGGGGGATTTGGATTCGGTGGTAGTATCCGGATCAACGATTATATAAATATCGATCCCGTTTAATGCAGAAGCAACGGGTTTTTCAACTGTTTTAAGCTGGGCGCCTCTCGATTCAAAGATCTGGCCAAATCTCGAATAACCGCTCCACTCGGTATCGGTCCAGAGGTAATGGAATGGCTTGCCTGTTTTTGCATTAGTCTCACGGTTAAACCAGTTATCGAGCCCCACAACAGCCTGCCCAAATGTGGTCTGTGAAATAATACCGGCAAAGATGAATGACATCATTATGAATCGCCGGAAAGAAGTTTTATTTGTTTTCATGATTTCAGGAATTTTTCAATTCAAAAATAGAAAACATAAAGGAATTTAAAAAAACTATATCTTTCTGCTTTAATAATACTTAATAACTTTCTATTTTTATTTGATGAAAAAATAAGAAAATAACTATTATAAAATAATGATTATGAGAAAATTATCATGGATTATTACGATTATAATGCTTGCTGCATTTACAATGAGCAGTACTGTATCAGGAGCTGTGGCAAAGGACAACACTCTTTCTAAAAAGGAAAAGAAAGCCGGGGGGAAGCTTCTTTTCGATGGAAAGACTTCAGCAGGCTGGATGAATGCCAGGACAAAATCATTCCCGGCAAACGGATGGGTGATAAAAGACGGGATGCTTATTGTTGATCCTGCTTCAAAAAAACAGGGTGGCGGAGGTGATATCGTCACCGTTGATAAATTCAGGAATTTTGAGCTTACTGTTGATTTCAAGTATACGAAAGGTGCAAACAGCGGTATCAAATATTTTATTGATACTGAGACCAATAACGGAGCCCTCGCATCTATCGGCTGCGAATACCAGGTGCTCGACGACAGGAACCATCCTGATGCAAAAGCTGGTATCAACGGAAACCGCACAATGGCTGGTCTCTACGACCTTATAACGCCAAAGAATAAAACAGACAATGGTGAAGAGGCATGGAACAGGGCATCAATAATCGTCAATGGCAATAAGGTGCAGCACTGGCTTAACGGTCAGATGACTGTTGAATATGAAAGAGGGAATCAGGCATGGAAGGATCTTGTAGCCACCAGTAAATTTAAAGGATCACCAGGCTTTGGAGAGGTACAGGAAGGCAGGATCCTTCTGCAGGACCATGGCAACGTGGTATATTTCAAGAATATAAAGATCAAAGAGATAAAATAGACGCGTAACGGTGCAGCGGCACAAAGGCGCAGAGGCAAAATCATAAAAACTATCGCTATGAAAAAGTTTATTGTTCTGCTGATCATTGCAACCGGACTGCTGGTATTATCCTGCAGCGAAAAGAAATCTGACCGGTTCGTTTTTCTGACTACTCCTGTCTGGACCACTGACACTCTATTGTCCGACGGTGTGGATGCGAGCGGTCCCCTGCAGCTTCTTGGGAAGTTCAAGGGAGATGCCAGGTTCTATGAAGACGGAACGGGTTATTTTGGAAAATACAAAGGTGAGTGGATGTTCAGCGTTGACGAAAAAAACCTGACTATTATGACAGATTCGCTTCCGATACCAATTGTTGCGGATATACGGGAACTGACCAAATCTTCATTAAAAATTACCACTTCAGTTCCTAATCCGCTCAACCTTACGGATCCGTTTGATATCCGGATGACATTCAAAGCCAGGTGATGCGGTTCTTCCTGACGGCCCTGGCAATTCTGATCTTCTCTGCATCAGATGCTGCGGACCTTGCCGGGAATATCAGGGGAAAAGTATCTGATAAAAATACCGGTGAGCCTCTCTCCGGTGTTTATGTTATTTACGGCAAAAATCTTGGGGTTACAACCGGTGAATTTGGAACCTATCTTATTCATAATGTTTCCGGGAAAGTAAGCATTACCTTTCAGTTAATTGGATACCAATCTATTACAAAAGATATCATCATTGAAGATGATATAACTGTCGAGTTAAATATAAGTCTTGAAACAATTGTCCGTGAGATCGACCAGGTGGTTGTAAGTGCAAACCGTACAGAGCAGAGGATTGCCGAGTTAAGCGTTTCGATGGATATAATCAAGACCAAATTCCTGTCTGATAATCATATCACAAATGCAGGGGAGATCATAAATAAAACTACGGGCATTGAGGTTATGGATGGCCAGGCCTCCGTCAGGGGAGGAAGCGGATTCAGCTATGGTGCTGGCAGCAGGGTCCTCGCCCTCATCGATGGATTGCCCATGGTGGCGGCCGACGCAGGAAATATAAAATGGCAGTTCCTGCCGCTTGAGAACCTTTCACAGATTGAGATCATAAAAGGAGCCTCGTCGGTTCTCTATGGTTCCGCTGCATTGAACGGGGTAATAAATTTCCGTACTGCGGATGCATCAAATACCCCGGTGACTAATATCTTCTGGGAAGCAGGATTTTACGGAGATCCACGTAACAAAGACTGGATTTGGTGGAATTCGCCAAGGATATTTACCAGCACATCAATCTCACACCTTCAGAAGATCGGAAATTCCGATATAGGTATCAGCGCCAATCTGCTTGTTGATGAAGGCTACCGAAGGCTTAATGAAGAGAATCTCGGAAGGGTAAGCCTGAAACTGAAGCATTTCAGCGGGAAGATCGAGGGGCTTAATTATGGATTGAACATAAATTCAGGATTGACCGTAAAAAGGGATTTTGTGCTCTGGGAAAATGCCACGACAGGAGCGTTGAAACAGCAGGAGCCTGCCATACAGCTGCATGGGAAATTCCTGGCTGTAGATCCGTTCATAACCCTGAAAAAGAGTGATCGCTGGAAGCATGATCTGCGTCTGAGGTTCCAGACATCGATGAACCGTTTCCCTGAAAGCGAAAAGACAAATAGCGATGCCTATTCACTCTTCACTGAATACCAGATGTGGCATAAGCTGGCCAACTTTATGGACTTAACAGCTGGCCTGTCAGAGAATTACAGCCTGGTGAATTCAAATATGTATAAGGATCACAATGGGCTGAACCTGGCAGGATATTCTCAGCTTGAAATTCGCCCGGTGAAAAAAATAAAGGCAGTTGTCGGAGTCAGGATCGAAAATAATTCTCTTGACGGCATTAACGACAAGATAGTCCCGGTATTCAGGGCAGGACTTAACTGGCAGGCAGCAGATTACACATTCTTAAGAGCCTCATTCGGGCAGGGCTACCGTTTCCCGTCAATAGCGGAAAAGTACGCCTCTACAACGTTGGGATCGGTTGTGATATTTCCAAATCCGGATGTTCTTCCTGAATCAGGATGGAGTACTGCAGCAGGTATCAAGCAGGGTGTGGCATTCGGGAAAATTGCAGGTCAGGCCGACCTTTCGGGCTTCCTGTCGCAGAATAAAAATATGATTGAATACTTCCTTGCAAGTTACTCTGGAC
>JAPLDY010000217.1 GCA_026391595.1 Bacteroidia bacterium | reverse complement strand
TTCTTTTATTGATTCTTGTCCTGAGCTCTGCGCCCTTCGCTCTGAGCCAGATCCCGCAGGGCTTCAACTATCAGGCAGTTGCAAGGGATGCATCAGGTTTGCCAATTCTAAATCATTCATTACCTGTCAGGATGACCATTCAATCTGACTCGTCAGGTGGTACAATTTTCTGGCAAGAACTACATTCATCAGTGATAACCACTGATCAGGGAGTGATCAATCTCATAATTGGCAAGGGTGCAAGACAATCTTTATCAACCGTAGCAACATTCAGTGCCATTGACTGGAGTGTTACGCCCAGGTTCCTGAAGATTGAGATTGACTATAGCGGCTGGAAAACGCTGGGAGTATCGCGGCTATGGTCGGTACCTTATGCTATGGTTGCAAGAGTTCTTGAAGGACCAGTGAAGAAACTTGCTGTGGAAGGAGAAACTTCAGGTCTTGAAGAAGCACTTTTCGAGGTTAAAAACAAGGATGGACAGACTGTCTTTGCCGTTTACAATGAGGGAGTAAGAGTTTATGTAAGTGACGGCGCAAAGGCAGTCAAGGGTGGTTTTGCTGTCGGAGGCTTTGGCACTGATAAGGCAGAATCAACTAA
Source organism: Bacteroidia bacterium (assembly GCA_026391595.1). Classification (GTDB taxonomy): domain Bacteria; phylum Bacteroidota; class Bacteroidia; order Bacteroidales; family VadinHA17; genus LD21. Next base: position 4,959 of record JAPLDY010000217.1, on the reverse strand, counting down.
ATATCTCTTTGTCGGGAAAGATAGTGTAAGGATATACCTGGACACTAATCCTTTAACCAAGGCTTTAAAATCAGGTTTTGCTGTTGGAGGGTATGATCTTACAAAAGGAGTCATTCAGGATTATCTCAAGGTCAATTCTGATAGTGTGAGGATATATATTGACAAAAATCCTGCCACAAAGAAAGTAAAAGGAGGATTTGCAGTCGGAGGCTTTGATGCTACAAAAGGTCCTATTAACAATTATATGGCTCTGACACCTGAAAATTATCTCATAGGAGAAAACAGTGGAGCTAAAATGACGACTGGATTATTTAATTCCTTTATGGGCTATGAAGCGGGTAAAGAGAATACTGAAGGAATGAGTAATGTTATTATTGGTCATCAGGCGGGAACAAGAAATACAATAGGAGGGTCCAATATGTTTATCGGTAAAAACAGTGGATTTTTTAATATCAATGGCAATAATAATATTTTCCTTGGAGATTTTTCAGGTTACTCTAATACAGGAGGTGTTCAAACCTTAATGGGATCCAGTAACATTTTTATCGGTTCAAATGCAGGTTATGGAAATACAACTGGTTGTCAAAATATATTTATAGGGACATCTGCAGGTCATGTAAATTCAACAGGAAGTCTTAATATTTTTATTGGGTATGTCGCTGGATTTAATTCCACTGGTGTAAGGAATACCTATATTGGTTCGAATTCAGGTGAAAATAATACAACAGGGGATGATAATATTTTCATAGGGAATCAAACAGGTCAGAATTCAACAACCGGGACTTGCAATACTATTATAGGTTCAAACGCAGGCTGGCAAAATGGCTCAGGGAGTGACAATGTTTACCTTGGAACTAGTACCGGGAGATTTAATAATTCGGGAAATTATAATGTTTTTTTAGGCAGTAAAGTTGGTCTGGCACAAGCAAGTAATAAAAATATTTATATCGGCTATCAGGCCGGAACGGATAATAATGCTGATGGAAATATAATGATAGGTTTCCAGTCAGGCAAAACTGAAATAAACAGCAATAGACTTTATATTGAAAATTCAGAATCAGATAAGTATAATGCATTGATATATGGTGAATTTGATACAGATATTCTTATGATGAATGCAGCCGTTAAAATAAGGGATCTCCTTAATTTAAAACCCAGGGCTATTGCTCCTTCGAATCCTGAAGAGGGAGACGTTTATTATGATTCAAATCAGCATAAGTTGATGGTTTGGAACGGCACGGACTGGATGGCTTGCTGGTAAATATATTTTGTCCACTCAATTAAGAAAATACAATAATTAAATGGTGCTAAAAACGAGTTAGGTGTAAACCGGAGCCTATCCTGCACCTTGAAAAGGTTTTGAAAAACGTTAGGTTTATAAAATATTATACGTATCTTTGTAAAATAATATATACGTAAACAATGGATGCCAAACTAACCTTAAGTATCGATAAAGATGTTGCACGCAGAGCAAAAGTGTATGCGCGGACAAAAGGAAGAAGCCTTTCAGATTTGGTGGAAAACTATCTTAAACTTCTTACCAAGAATTCTACAATTAAAGATTCTGATTATTCTCCGAGAGTAAAATCGCTGCTTGGCAGTGTCAATTTACCTGTCGGTTTTGATTATAAAAAAGAACTTGCAGATACTTTAGCAAAAAAATACCTCTAGCATGACAGATTTATTTATTGATACAGATGTAATTATTGACTTCCTGATCGATAGGAAACCTTATTCCAGAGAAGCTGCTATCATTTTCACTCTGATTGAAGAAAAAAAACTCAGGGGTTATGTCTCTTCACTATCATTCAGCAATTTATATTATGTCCTTAGAAAAGTCGAGTCCCAGACTAAAGTTTTAGCAAAACTTGATAGTATTTCAGAAATTTTCAATATTCTTAAAGTCGATCAACAAACTATCAAAAATGCACTTGACACTGGATTCCTAGACTTTGAAGATAGTATACAATATTGTTGTGCTCGAGACACTAAGAGAATTGATGTACTAATTACCAGGAATACAAAAGATTATAAAAACTCCGAAATCCCTATCATGACTCCGGCTGATTTCCTAAAAATGGTCAGCACCTAACACGGACAATATGGGTAAGTTGCTTCCCGCCTTGCGGGACAAGTTGTCACGGTTTTTGCTTTTGCTACTGCTCCCAAGACAGCTTTGTAATGGTATATGCACCCGGACACCCAACTTCGCTCCGCTACGCTGGGCAAAGCGCGCATCTGCAAATACCCTTCAGCGCCCAGGATTTAAAAAACTTTGTAACTTTGATTATCGTTAGAGTCAAAATTAGTTTGTAATCCAAAATTTAACACTATCAGAATTAAATCACATGAAAAAATCATTTTCCATTTTAGCCTTATTAATCTTTTTCTGGACTTTATCCTCAGGACAAAGCAACGGGATTGCTCCAAAGATAATAAGTACAATTCCGGAATTCGGAGACTGCAACGTTGATCCTGAATTAAAAGAAATAATAGTCAGATTCGATCAGGATATGAGTCCGGGAATGTCACTTATTGATACTAAAAACACACCTCAGGGCACAGCAAAATCTCATTGGATTGACAAACGAACATTCTCAATTCCGGTAAAGCTTATTCCGGATAAATTGTATTCATTGGCTTTTAATAATTCACGATTCCAAAACTTCAGAAATCTGGATGGAATTCCGTTAAATCCGGATGATTTACATTTCAAAACAAAAAACATTTCTTTTTCCGTTCTGAATAAGCAATCATACAAAGAGTTAATTGATATATTTCCTAAAATGTATTCATATGCTCCTGTAAAAGGTATTGATTGGAAAGCAATAATATCCAAGAATCAATCAGAATTCGAAAATTCCAAATCACCCGCCGAGTATGCACTTAAGCTTATAAAACTTTTAAAACTCGCTGAGGATCCTCATTTATGGATTGATGTTGAGGGACAAAGGTTCGAAACCGGGAAGCTTAAGATTGTAAATAGCAACTATTCTGCAGGTCTGTTATTTTCAATTCTTCAGGATAAGAAAGCAAACAGTACTCTTACTGTTCAAACAGGAGTCTATGATAGTATTGGTTACTTCTCATTAAAAGACTGGACTAACGATCTAAGTGATCTTAAATTAAGAGTTTGGGGTAATTCACAAAATCCTGAATTCCCGGCATTTGATGTTTTAAAGGAGTTATCAGCTTATCCTAATCTGATAATTGACGTAAGGGAAAACACTGGAGGAAATGAAAGTTTCGCAAAAAAATTAGCTGCTTTATTCGTAAATGATTCTATCCCTTATGAAAAAGTATTAACCTATAATGAGAAATCTGGAAAATTTGATAAAGAATTTATTAAGAAACTTTATCCTTCAACAAATCATATTGATTATACCGGGAAGATATATGTTTTATCAGGCCCATCAGTTATGAGTTCTAATGAATCCTTTATTCTAATGATGAAACAATTACCCAATACCTCAATTATTGGAATGAAAACCTATGGGAGTTCAGGTAATCCAAAGCCATATACTCTTTCTAATGGAGTAACTCTTTACCTTCCTTCATGGCAAGCATATTCAATGGATGGTAAATTAATTGAGGGGAATGGTGTTGAGCCCGACATTGAAATTGTTACAAATAAAGAGGACTTTCAAAAGAAGGATATCCTTTTTGAAAAAGTTGTGAGTCTGATCAAAGACAAAAAATGACTACTCTTGATTAATAAAAAAATAACAACACAACCAAGACAAATCCTGTCTATATTCTGGCTCCGAGACAAATTGTACGCCTGACGATTTACAGAGGGCAAACAAGAGTGTGAGTCTCAGACCTTGACCAACGCCAATTCATTTTTCCCTGCTGGTCAAAAAAACTTGACTTTCCTCTTCTTTTGTCATAACTTGCTTCTAAATTATTTGTATTCAAGATATTATTGTTAAACCACAGGTTCCTGGGGTCAAGCCCTGGAGCCGCTGAGCGATTCTTCCCATGAAAACAAAACTCCTCCTCACTATACTGGTTCTTTTGGCAACACAGGCTTGTACCCCTAAACAAAACATCTGCCTTGATTCGTTAATGTCTTCCATTTATCCTGACGATCGCCCCGGGGCGGCAATAGCAGTTGTAAAAGACGGGGAAATCATTTTTAAAAAGGGATATGGCATTGCTGATTCAGATTCGAAAATACCAATTACGTCATCAACAAATTTTAATATTTGCTCCATGACGAAACAATTTACCGCTTATGGTATTTTAAAACTGGAAAGCGAGGGAAAATTGTCTCTGGATGACAAAATAGATAAATATTTCCCTGATTTTAATTTGAAAGTAGCAGGCACAGTTGCTATCCGCAACCTGCTAACACATAATTCAGGAATCGTCGATCACTATAATTATGTTAATACAGCATTATTCAAAGAATTTCGGGATAAGGATGTTTTAAATGCTATTAAGTCAGTCGACTCTGTTTATTTTCCGGCAGGATCAAGATATCGTTACAGCAACGCGGCATTTTGCTTGCTTTCCCTGATCATTGAACGTGTCTCCGGAAATTCTTTCCCTGAATTTGTTCAGGAAAATATTTTTAAGCCTCTGAAGATGAATAATAGCGATATAATAAAACCTGATTTTAAAATTTCAAAACGTGCGTTTGGGTATATATTTGAAAATGACAGTTTTAAAATCTCGGATGCAAGAGAAAGCTTGTTTTTTTCGACTATGGGAGATGGGGGAATTTATACTTCCATCGATGATTACCTGAAGTGGGTACTGGCAATTCAAAATGGGAAAGTGTTAAATTCAGGTATAATAAAAGAGGCTCAATCCGCTCAATTCCCAATTGATATAACCAGGAATGTTTCTTATGGATATGGCTGGTTTGTTGCAGGTTCCAATGAGAATAAGATCGTATATCACACTGGTTCAAACGGGGGTTTTCGAACAATCGTTTTTATGATACCGTCGAAA
>JAPLDY010000243.1 GCA_026391595.1 Bacteroidia bacterium | reverse complement strand
TGAAAAGAAAATTTTAAAAAATAACAGTTGCATTCACGCCATCACGATCTTTTCTGCCTCCACACAACATAGAACGGATTTTTACGGATTGGGCAGATTAAGGAAAACTATTAAATTTCGTCAGCGCGATTTTGTACAGTCGGTTGCAGGCGAACCTATGCCTGCATGACTGACGGGGTTGTGGCCTAGCCCGGAATGGCGACGGGCTCCAGCGGTCTTTGCGTTCTTGTGCTTGCAGATGATGAACAATGGGTCTACTGACTTCAAGTGGATGATGACCCGTTGGAGCACTGATGCATGTCGGAGAGACCCGTCGATCGTGAGTTCAAATCTCACCAACCCCACATTTTCTCTCACCATTTACGTTTTTTTGCGCCGGTTTTTGGTTTTTCCGTGCCCTGAGATCTTCCTGATCGATTCATGTTCATCCGCTGTCACATCCACCGGCTGCGGCTATCCCGTCTCCTGCATTTCTGACATACCTCCTTTCCGATGGATGAAAAAATGGCACGGTCGAGGATAAGACCGCATAATTATTTATTCTTGTTCGGGAAAGAAATCATCACTACCAGACCGCCGAGTAAAATTGACATTACATGTCAAAATCCCAAATGTTGCTATTCCCTCAAAGATGACGGCAAGAATATTGTAAATAGAGGAAATAGCCGGGCTGGACATCAACAATACTTCTTTTTGAAACAGTGCCAAAAGTTGATTATTCCCCCCACCTATCATGAATAAGAGAATATAACATGGACATAGCACTTTCGCGAATCATTGATGTCATCGTCCGGACATTGGACCCGGATACAATCATTCTCTTTGGCTCACGGGCACGAGGGGATGCACGCGAGGACTCTGATTTCGATATCTGCGTCTTAAAAAAAGGAATATCCGGACGGCGCACAATCGCACGTACACTATATCGTGCCCTGTATGGCGTTGGCGCTCCAGTCGAACTTATTGTCGATACTCCTGCCACATTAAGAAAGTACAAGGACAACCCACACTTGATTTACCGTGAAATTGCACGGGATGGAAAGATTATTTATGAAAAACCGCGCGCTGGTTAAGCAATGGGTCCTCCGTGCACAGAGTAATCTCGACCGTGCACGAGCAGGAAAGATCCGTAATACAATTCTCTACGAAGATTTGTGCTTCGATTGCCAGCAGGCTGTGGAAAAATCTCTAAAAGCATTGCTTATTGCACACGATGTGGAGAGTCCGCACACTCATATCATCGCACACCTGCTGGAAACACTGGAACAGAACCGGATTCCTGTGCCGGGCGACATGAAATCGTCGGCGGATCTCACTGAATATGCAGTCCATACACGATATCCCGGTCTTTACGAACCGGTAACCGAAGAAGAGTACCGGGAAGCACTCGCAGTGGCTGAGTGCGTTTACGCATGGGTAAGTAAACAACTCGTGTAAGCAATTGTTAAATTGACGGGTTCAACACCCCCGTCGTCTTTTCATTTCACCAATGACCCCCTTCTTACACATCTCTGCAACCCCCATCTCCGTTCCTAAACTCCATGCATTTAGAATATGCGGCACCCTCCATCCGACATTCGGCAGATCTTTTTTCAACAATAATATTTATTGAATGGTGCACCGAGAAGATTGACGATATCTCGTGATTCTACCCCGTAGTTCAACAAAGTGCAAACGGGCTTACCGTCAATAAGTTCATGAATCTGTCTCACTCTACGGAAGAAGAAGAAAACACGTTTCATCGTAGGCTTGTTAGTCGGACGATTCTTCTGATTTCGAACGAATGCATTTTGTTCCTTGAGTATCTGTCGGAACTGCCATTCAGCAACTGAATACACCAACAGACAGAGCACCATCAGCATTGACAGTGCTGCAATTCGAGAGTTACTTTTTAGATATACCTCGGACACATGAAAGCTCTGATCTTTAATAAACCGGAATCCCCGCTCTACGGTCACCTGTTCTTTGTAGTACTCGAGCATCACTTCAGGATTGATATGTGTGTCATTACTTGCAAGGATGAATCTCCCGAGCAATTCTTTCTCTCTGGCAATAAATTCAGAATTTAACTCGAGTTTACACGAAACCCTGTAACCAACCTCAACGGGCTCATCAGGGCGCGGACGTCCTGGTTTTGGTGTTACTTTCTGCTTTCTTTCTTTGATTTCCAGCTCCTTCATAACATATCGTGGATGTTTTTCAAACCAGTTTTGAGTAATCATCAGTGCGTCTGCTTCACAGGCGAATTCCTTTACGAGCGTTTTTTTCAGGGCAGCCCGATCTTTAACTCGACGACTTTTGACCTTCTTTGTGAACTTTTCTTCGCGCGTTTTCTGTTGCTCTAGTGAATGAAACATTATCCATGTCTGACCAATATCGCCGTATAAACTCGAATGTACAAAATAAGTATACCGAGTATCAGAACAGGGTGTCCAGATGACATCCTGATTACAGAGATTTTTTGCTTCTGTTATTGTTTCGGGTACATGACTGATCCAAAAGCAGTGCTGACCGAGGGTTGTGATATTGTGTTTCGTGTAAAACGCCGCATCTGCCATATGGTAGATGATATCATCCGTAACCAGGTTTGCTCTGACGGCTTGAATTGACTGAAGGAGGCTCTTTTTATCAGATACGTTTCCCGACAGCGGTTCCATGAATACAGGAATCCCGTGCTGGGTTGTTACCAGGGATATGATGAATTGTTTAAGATCGTTTCGATGATCTTTCGAGTGCCCACGTACTAATTGTATCATCCGTGTATGGAAATCCGGATCATAATCTCCGGTTACGTTGATGGACGTCGTATCATGATGGAGACGCAACGCGCCGAGTGGCATCCTTTTCATCATGTTGGTGACTATGCCCGTGAATAGTCGAGT
>JAPLDY010000226.1 GCA_026391595.1 Bacteroidia bacterium | reverse complement strand
CTTGGTTCATCTGTTATCTGGCAGGAACTCCATCCATCTATCTCCTCTAATAGTTTCGGATTAATCACACTTGTGCTTGGAAGAGGTGCACGGCAGACCTCCAGCAATGTTTCAGTATTCAGCAATATTAACTGGAGTGTCTCTCCCAAATTTATTAAGACAGAAATAAATTATGGTGGATGGAAAACAATGGGTGTCACACGATTATGGGCCATACCTTACGCCATGACTGCAGGCAGTATCGCCGGTACTGTCGATAAGCTTGGCATTATAGGCACAACATCGGTGAACGACGAAGCATTGTTTGAGGTGAAGAACAAAAGCGGGAATACAGTTTTTGCTGTTTACAACGAAGGTGTAAGGGTTTATGTTTCGGATGGTGCAAAAGGTCTAAAGGGTGGATTTGCGGTAGGGGGCTTTGGTACCGACAAGGCTGAATCACAGAAATACCTTGTAGTTTCCAAGGATAGCATAAGAATGTACCTCGATACTAATCCGGCTACAAAACCTGCCAAGGGCGGATTTGCAGTTGGAGGCTATGACCTTACAAAAGCAGGAACTGAGGAATATCTTCGTATAACACGCGACAGTACAAGGATTTATGTGAAAACTCCGCAGAAAGGAATCAAAGGGGGGTTTGCCGTCGGAGGATTTGATGCGACAAAAGCGAATACCGGAAACTATCTTAACCTGACTCCTGAAAACTATTTCATTGGTCAGCTGGCCGGCTATTCGAATACAACTGGTTTATATAACTCATTTATGGGATATCATAGTGGATATAGCAATAAATCAGGAAATTATAACACATTCATGGGGTACGAAACAGGTTATATGACCGACGCCAGCTGGAACACGATGGTTGGATACAAGGCCGGACGCAGCAACACTACCGGTCAAATGAACCTTTTTATGGGATATGGTGCCGGGGAATCCAATACATGGGGCCTTCAGAATGTTTTCGTGGGATACCTCTCTGGAAATTATAACCAGTCAGGGTATAGAAATACTTTTATTGGGAATAATTCAGGCTATGGCGTCAATACCGGAGTAGATAATATCATGGTTGGTTCTAATGCGGGCAACTGGTTCCGCAAAGGCGACAATAACATTTTTATCGGCAAGTCGGCAGGCTATGCAATTAAATTCAATTCCGACTCAGCATATAATAATATTTTTATCGGCAGCAATGCGGGAAAACTTATCTCTCTTGGCATGGATAATGTTTTTATAGGAAGCAGTAGCGGATTGAATATTTCCTCAGGCTCATATAATGTCTTTGCCGGTTTTGAAACAGGATATTCCAATACTACCGGGACTAACAATGTTTTTCTTGGATATCAATCAGGAAGAAGCAACACAAATGGTTATAAGAACACTATGATTGGTTATCAATCCGGATATTCAACCTTGGGCGGAAGAACAAATATTTTCATAGGGGATCTTGCCGGATATGGTAATATTTCGGGAAGCGGTAATATTTTTCTTGGCCCTTCTGCAGGATATGTAAGCAAAGGTGACGGAAACCTTTTTATCGGATTTGAAGCCGGATATTCAAATACCAGCGGCGGCCTTAATGTCTTTCTCGGTAATGGTACCGGACATGCCAATACAACGGCTCTTTTTAATACTTTCCTGGGTACACAGGCAGGCTATTCAACTACGACCGGCGGATCGAATGTCTATATCGGAATGAATGCAGGAGGCCTGAATATTACTGGTTCAAATAATGTATTTCTCGGAAGCCAGGCAGGGTACAATGAAACCGGTTCAAATAAATTATATATTTCAAATAGCACAGGCGATAAGAATAATGCATTGATATACGGGGAATTTGATACGAAGCAGCTTACAGTTAACGGAAATCTTGGAATCGGTAAAACTTCTCCTGCAACCAAGCTCGATATAACCGGAGGAAACTGGAATGTGGCAGGAGGTGAAGGTGATTTCAGGATAGGCGACGGGACCTACAGGTTTAAAATTGGTGTGGCGAATGCCGGAGGCGGTGCCGGTGATGTACGAATGAATGCGCACGGAGGAACGAACAGACTTATTTTAGGCGGCGGAGGGAATGATATTCTTCAGGTTACAGCTACTGATGTTCTGCCATGGTCAACTAATACATCTTCACTTGGATCATCAACCAATAAGTGGACTTCAGTTTATGCAACCAATGGAACCATCCAGACTTCAGATGCAAGGCTGAAGGAAAATATTTCGAAGATCACTTATGGACTTGAATCTGTTCTAAAACTGAAACCAGTCAGCTTTACATGGAAGAATGAACTGAACGGGAAAGAACATCTCGGGCTGATAGCACAGGATGTGGAAAAAATAATAAGTGAAGTTGTTGACAAGGGATCCGATGCATCACAGACTCTTGGTATAAATTATTCGGAGCTTGTCCCGGTACTGATAAGAAGCATTCAGGAACAGCAGCAGCAGATCGATGAGCTCAAGACCCTGGTACTGAGGTTAGCATCTCATAAGAAATAAAAGGTTTGCAGTCGTCAGTCTCTAATTTAAACTTATACCATTAACCTTTCACTGGTCGCAGGTCACCGATAGCCGCTAACCGGTATACATCGCCAATAATACATAATACATATTACATTCCCTTCCGTTTGTCAAAATAATTTGACTCGCTTTTACTTTTATTCTAAATTGCTGATGAATTAATTATTTTCGATTATTAATCAGGCATTGAACACAATCGCCTTTGCGCCTTTGTGCCTTTGAGCCGTAAAGCCGTTCTTGCATGAAAACAAAACTTTCCCTCCTGATTTTAATTTTGCAATTTGCGTTTTGTATTTTGCCTTGCACCGCCCAGGTCCCGCAGGGTTTTAACTACCAGGCAATCGCCCGTGATGGCACTGGTAATATATTGCCGAATACTTCCCTGCAGGCCATGATGTATGTTCAGTCTCTGTCGACAGGTGGAACGATCTTCTGGAAGGAACTGCACTCTACAATAACAACCAAAGGAGATCTGGCCGGATCGATAAAAAAGTTAGCGGTGGAAGGACAGTCATCTGTACTAGAAGAAGCCCTGTTTGAAGTGAAGAACATGGATGGACAGATCGTCTTTGCAGTTTACAATGAAGGAGTAAGGGTATATGTCAGTGACGGAGCCAAGGCTGTTAAAGGTGGATTTGCAGTTGGTGGATTTGGAACCGACAAGGCGGGATCGACAAAATACCTCTTTGTAGGCAAGGACAGTGTAAGGATCTACCTCGATACTAATCCTCTGACAAAAGCTTTAAAAGGGGGCTTTGCTGTCGGTGGCTATGACGTAACCAAGGGTATGGTTCAGAATTATCTGGATGTAAGCGCTGACAGCATAAGGGTATATATCGACAATAATCCTGCAACAAAAACAATCAAAGGCGGTTTTGCCGTAGGTGGATATGACATGACAAAAGCTCCCGCTGAAGAATATCTTCGTGTAACACGCGACAGCACAAGGATTTATGTGAATAATAGTCCGGCTAAGGGACTGAAAGGTGGATTCGCCGTAGGAGGTTTCGATGTTACAAAAGGACCTGCAACATCCTTTACATCTCTGACGCCGAACAACTATTTCATAGGTCATGAAGGTGGTGTGAAACTAACGACAGGTCTGTACAATTCCACTCTGGGATACCAGAGCGGTAAGAATATTAGCTCCGGTGAGAGTAATGCATTTATTGGATACCAGAGCGGTTTCAACAATAACACCGGAACGGGCAACCTTTTTCTTGGATATCAGTCGGGATACTCAACAAGAGGTGGTAATTACAATTCGTTTGTGGGATATCAAAGCGGTTTCACTAACACCTCTGGCCTGTATAATTCATTTCTTGGTTCATTTTCCGGTTACAGTAACGTGAATGGCAGCTTCAATACATTTGTAGGGGATTCTGTAGGATATTTTAACTCCTCAGGAAGCGAAAACACATTTATTGGTGACCGTGCCGGTAAAATGAATGAAAGCGGCGCAAAGAATATTTTTATTGGAAACCTCTCAGGTTATTCAAACACCTGGGGCGACTCATGCGTTTTCATAGGTACCAAAAGCGGATTCTCAAATATAGCTGGACGGTCAAATGTTTTTATTGGTAATAAAAGCGGTTATTCAAATACGTATTCATACAACAATGTTTTTTTGGGAAATAATTCCGGATTCTCAAATACAGGGGGAATAGATAATGTTTTTATTGGTAATAAAAGCGGTTATTCTAATAACAATGGAACAGAAAACATTTTTATTGGTAATAAAAGCGGTTATTCAAATACTAATGCATACGACAATGTTTTTCTGGGAAATTATTCCGGATTTTCAAATACTACAGGAACAGAAAATATTTTTATTGGTAATAGTGCCGGACGTATGAATCAGGATGGAGATTATGACGTTTTTGTTGGTCATAGGGCAGGTTACAGCAATTCTAGTGGTGATTATAATGTATTTATGGGTTACAAAGCAGGGGAGGCGAATACAACAGGTACATCAAGCGTTTATATCGGATCAAGAGCCGGAATGTTGACCACTATTGGCGGCAGCAATGTTTTTATTGGTAATGGAGCCGGGCAAAAGAATACAACAGGTGATGTCAATGTCTTTTTAGGGATGCTTGCAGGTTATTCAAACATTACCGGAAGGTATAATGTTTTCATAGGTGCCCGATCCGGTGAATATAATGAAACAGGCGAATATAATGTCTTTTTGGGTACCTATGCCGGCAACGCTAACATATCAGGCAGATCTAATGTATTTATAGGAATGTTTGCTGGCATGCAAAATACAACAGGTTCTTTTAATACTTTTTTGGGAGAACAATCTGGTGGAGTTAATACAGCCGGCCAGTATAATACTTTCTTTGGTTATCAGGCAGGAGGTTCTAATATTGAAGGGAATAATAATATTTTTTTGGGAACGGCAGCAGGGGCATCGAATAAGGATGGGAACGATAATGTTTGTGTCGGACCCTATGCAGGTTTTCTTAATGTTAGCGGGATCAAAAATGTTTTTATCGGGGAGTGGGCAGGAAGAAATGAAACAGGCTCTAACAAACTGTATATTGATAATTCAGGTGCTAATTCTGAAAATGCATTGGTTTATGGGGAATTCGATAATTCTGTGCTCAGGCTTAATGCCCTTACATCAATCCGGGATGCCCTTGTTCTTCAGCCGCGTGCAACAGCACCGGCATCACCGGAAAAAGGCATGATGTATTTCGACTCTACTGATGACAAGCTCAAAGTATACGACGGTAATGCCTGGAGGTCATTATTATGGTAAAGCGACGCCAGTCGCCAGAATCCTGCCATTTGTCAATAAAACTTGATTAAATTCCCTTTTTGTCCTAACTTTAATTGATTATTTGATAAACATTCAAAAAAATGTTAAACCACCGGCTCTATTGTCAAAGGCCATTGCACCATTGTACCATTGGACCGTTGCACCGTTAACCCTTCCTGTTATGAAAACAAA
>JAPLDY010000009.1 GCA_026391595.1 Bacteroidia bacterium | reverse complement strand
AGAATACTCCTGCTCCCGGAACATTAAGCTTGTCAAGATATTGAAACAAATAGTATAGCATCCTTGTTAATTTTTACTTTGTAAAAATGCTTTTCGTATCTCTTCCCTGTCATCAAAAGGGTGTTTCACCCCGTTAATCTCCTGGTAGGTCTCGTGGCCCTTACCTGCGACAAGGATCACGTCTCCAGGATTAGCGAGCATGAAAGCCGTTTTGATCGCCTCACGTCTGTCGGCAATCCTGAGTGTTTTCTTCTTCATCTCTGGTGTTATTCCTGCTTCCATGTCATCGAGGATCATCTCCGGATCTTCTGTTCTCGGATTATCAGAAGTGAGTATCACTCTCGTGCTGCCACCGGCAGAGATTGCTGCCATCTTTGGTCTCTTTGTCTTATCACGGTCTCCGCCTGCGCCGACGACTGTGATAAGCTGTATATTGCCTTCTCTGATCTTGTTGATCGTTCCGATGACATTTAACAGTGCATCAGGAGTATGGGCATAATCAACAATGCCGGTGATCCCATTATCTGATCTGATAACCTCCATTCGACCTGCTACAGGCGTGAGGTTGCTCATTATCGGAAGTATCTCTTTCTTATCTGCTCCAAGAAGCAATGATGTTCCGCATACAGCCAGCAGGTTTGAAGCGTTGTAATCGCCTATAAATCTTGTCCATACCTCTTCATCCATGATCTTTAACCCCATGCCATTAAAACCCTGCTCAATGATCCTGCAACGGAAGTCGGCCATTCCCCTGACTGAAAAAGTGAAGTGTTTTGCTCTGCAGTTCTGTAACATTACCAGCCCGTTCCTGTCATCAGCGTTAACCAGGGCAAAAGCTTCAGGCGATAAAGAATCAAACCAGCTTTTCTTTGCAGTAAGGTAGTTTTCGAAAGTCTTATGATAGTCGAGATGATCATGGGTGAGGTTGGTGAATATGGCTCCGGCAAATTCCAAACCTGCAATACGCTGCTGGTCTGCAGAATGGGAGCTTACTTCCATGAATGCATAACCGCAGCCGGCATCTGCCATTTCAGCCATGATCCTGTTCAGTTGAACGGGATCGGGGGTTGTGTGCGTTGCAGGAAGCTCTTTGTCGATAATATAATTGCAGACTGTTGAGAAGAGGCCGCAGTTGTATCCCAGCTGTGTAAACACTTTATACAGCAGGGTGGCAATTGTGGTTTTTCCATTGGTCCCGGTGACTCCGACCAGCTTCATTGAAGAAGAAGGATTACCAAAGAAATTTGAGGCTGCCTGCCCGAGGGCTTTAGAAGAATCTGTCGTTTTTATCCATGAAACTTTTTTGTCCGGATTTTCCGGAAGGACTTCACAGATAATTGCTGAAGCCCCGGATTTTAATGCACTGGAAATAAAATCATGGCCGTCACTTTTTGAACCTTTCACTGCAACAAACAGTGAGCCTGCAGTTACCGTTCGTGAATCAAAAGTTATGTTTTCAATAATTGAATTCTTATCTCCCGTGAAGGAAATATATTTTATCCCGGCTAATATCTTTTCCAGTATCATCATACTACATATTCATTTCCAGGGAGACTACCTGTCCCTCAAAATATCTTGCTCCATGTTCAGGCGACTGTCTGAGAACCTTGCCTCTCCCACTGTATTTTACTTTATATCCGGAATTTTCAAGAAGATAAACAGCGTCTCTAAGGCTCATTCCACGGACATCCGGAACGAGTCCTTTCTTGATATTGAGTCCCACAAGTCTGATAGTATCGCCGCTCTCGCGTGTGGCTACCCAGTCATTTGTTACTGTTTTTCTGTATTTAATATCCAGTGAACGAAGTACTTTATTTATGTCTGCCCTATAGCCGTTGCCGGCTTCCGGGATTGCAGATTTTCTGCTTACAACAGCATCAGTCGTATATTCCCTGAAGAAATTCGTGGCGTACAGCTTGTCGGAGATCTCCTTGAAAACCGAACCGGCCACTATGTTGCCGTAATAAACACCGTTGGATGGCGCATTTACGACAACTATGCACGAATAGAGAGGATTCCCGGCAGGAAAATAACCTACGAACGATGCCTGGTATGATATCCCCGAACCGGAACGGTAACCTGATTTGCCCTTTGCTATCTGAGCCGTGCCTGTTTTACCGGCTATCCTGTAATTGGTATTCTTAAGGTTGACTGCCGTCCCGTGTTCTACGACACCTTCCATCATCTTCTTTGCCTTGTTAATTGTAGAGCGCGAAGCGATGGAATTGATTATTACATCCGGCTCGTAGCGTCTGATGACATTCCCGTTTCGCATGACAGCTGTAACAAAGCGGGGCTTCATCATCCTGCCATTGTTTGCCACGGCATTATAGAATGTAAGTATCTGTAATGGAGTCAGCTGGATTTCATAGCCATGAGACATCATCGGAAGAGAGAGACCTGACCAGAGCTTGTCGCCCGGATACCTTATGAGCGGAGTTCCTTCTCCCCTGATCTGGATGTCAAGCTTCTCATTCAGCTTCATGGCATAAAGTCTGTTTACCCAATCCTTAGGATGATCCTTATAGTGCTGCCATATTATCTTTGAGGTCCCGACGTTGGATGATTTTTCAAATACCTGCTTAACTGTCAGTTTACCATAGCCTTCCTCCTTTGTATCCCTTACCACTTTACTATAATATTTGACTGTTCCGTTGCCTGTGTCAACTATGTCGCCGGTGTCTATCACCCCGTCTTCGAGGGCTGCCATCAGAGCAGGCAGTTTGAATGTTGATCCAGGCTCCGTACTCTCAGCAATTGCATAGTTGTAAGTTTCATGATAGCTTCCGTCACGGCTCTGTTCCAGATTTGCTATTGCTCTTATGTCACCTGTTTCGACTTCCATAACAACGGCACAGCCATGGTGGGCATTATGCTTTTTCAGCTGGGTCATGAGTGCCGATGATGCAACGTCCTGAAGATCAATGTCTATAGTGGTGACAATATCATTGCCGTCTCTCGAATCCACACTGCTGGCATCATTTATTGTTATCCAGTCCCCTCCTGTAAGCCGCTGTTTTACAACTATTCCGTTCTTGCCTCCAAGCTCCCTGTTAAAAGATCCTTCAATACCGACTTCAGTTCCTTCATTGCCCAGGTTAAGGTAACCTATTGTGCGTGAGGCAAGTTCGCTGTTCGGAAGGATACGCCGGCTTTCCGCCTGTGCCACGAGTCCTCCCTTGTATTGTCCTTCCCTGAAAATGGGCAGCTCTCTGACCTGCTTAAGTGTTTCGTAATCAACTTTCCTTTTTATAAGAAAATACCTGTCGCCTCTTTTTCTGGCATCGGTGATTACGGCTTTCCATCCGGCGGCTGACCGTTCTCCCAGAAGCCTGGCAAGTCCGGCCGAGAGCCCGTTTAATCCATTCGACCATGTTCTGGCCGACATCCCGGTGCTCCTGGTGTCCATATAAATTGTGTAATAGGGAACAGAGCTTGCCAGCAGACGTCCGTCACATGCCAGGATATCTCCCCTGTCGGCTGGCATTTCGGACGTCTTGTAAACATATTTTTCAGCCATTGCCGTCCATTTGCCATGCTGAACTATCTGGAGGAACAGTACCCTGACGAGAATGACAAGTGCAATCAGGGCTACTGAAATATATACAATACCCGTGCGCCACACTATTTCGTCTCTTACTGCCATCGCACTATTTTTTATCTACCAGCAATTTGTATGGTGGCGTTTTAAGCTCTTCCAGGTTAAGTCCCTTTTCTTTTACGAGCTTATAAACCTCTGACTGTCTGCTCAGATACATAAGATCTGCTGATGTGGAGAGTGATTCAGCCCTGAGTTCCTTAACCTCCCGCTGAAGTCGTGTCATCTCCCTTGTTACTTTTTCGGCATGGAACCTGTTGCCGATATAGATTGCAGCAAGCAGTGTAAGAAGAAGAACATACCAGAGGTTTTTAAGTATGATCTTTTCAGTTACCATACTTCCGCTCAGGAGCTCCTTCAGGAAGCTTCCTGTTTTTACCTTCTTGCTGTTGTCAACCTTCTTCTCTGCCATCTCTCAGATCTTTTCTGCTATTCTAAGTCTTGCACTGCGCGATCTGCTGTTCCTTGCTATCTCTTCCGCATCAGGGACTATTCCTTTTTTTGTCACGATCCGGAATGGGGTTTCACTATTTCCATAAAAATCTTTTTTACCTATCCCCTCAAAATTTCCGGTTCTGATAAAATTTTTTACAACCCTGTCTTCAAGCGAATGATATGTAATCACAACCAGCCTGCCTCCGGTATTCAGCATTTCGAGGGTCTGAAGAAGCAACTCCTTCAGGAAGTCTATTTCATGATTTACCGCAATTCGTAATGCCTGAAAGACTTTTGCATAGAACTTGTTCTCCTGCCTTGGCGGGGCAAATTTTTCGATTACAGAAATGAGTTCACCTGCGCTTGTAACTGTTTTAAATGAGCGTGCTTCAGCAATACTCCTCGCTATTCTTCTTGAATTTGTAAGTTCACCATAGTTGTAAAAAATGTCTGCCAGCAAGGGTTCATCCGCCGTCTGGATAAGAGAGGCTGCCGTCAGTGTGCCGTTCCTGTTCATTCTCATATCAAGCGGGGCATCATGGCGGAATGTGAATCCACGTTCAGCTTCATCAAACTGATGGAAAGAGACTCCCAGGTCGGCAATAAGACCATCGATTGATTTTATCCCGTTATAAATGAGGTTGTTTTTCAGAAACCGGAAATTCTGTTCAAGGAATATGATTCGCCTGTCGTCAGGGACATTCTGCCTGGCATCTTCATCCTGATCAAAGGCAATAAGTTTTCCCGTAGTGAGTTGTTTAAGAATTTCCACTGAATGTCCTCCGCCGCCGAATGTTGCATCGACATAGATCCCGTCGGGCCGGATATTCAGTCCTTCAATACTCTCATCCAGCAAAGCGGGTATATGGTATGCCATTATTCTTCAGCCTCATTAATCGTTCCACCCATCAGCTTTTCAGCCAGGTTTGCAAACTCATCAGCAGGAAGTCCGATCTGTTCGTAGATATCAGCCGCCCATATCTCAATCCTCCCATCCTGGCCTGCAAGAACTACATCTCTTTGTGCACTTATCAGGTCAAGAAGTCTCTTGGGTATAAGCATGCGGTTGTTGTTGTCGAGAATGAGCTCGGCTGTTCCTTTGAAAAAATTCCTCAGAAATTTGTTGTGTTCCCTGTTGTAGGGATTGATTCTTTTCCTGATCTTCTCGAGCTGTCTGTTCCAGTCTTCAATCGAATAGAGCACGAGGCAGTTCTCGAAGATGTCCTTGCGGACTACAAAATGGTCGGCTGCATCCGCAGGCATCTGCTTCTTGAATGCCATTGGAAGAATAATCCTTCCCTTGACATCCACCTTGCATGTATAATCGCCTATAAATGTGGCCATCCTTAACTTTTTTCAATAAAAGCCTAAAGTAAATAAAATTTATCCACTTTCCCCCACTTTACTCCACATTTTTTTCCAGCATTGTTGAAAACTTTATAGAGGTGTAAATGTATTCACCCCCCGGCCCCCCTCTCTGCTAACGCAAAGAGGGGGGTAACCAATTGTATAATAATAACTTCCACCTCTTTTCGCTAGTCGGCGGAGAGAGAGTCTGTCCCGCTTCGGCGGGAGGGAAAAGAAGGGGATGAGTACATGTGATATATTGGTGGGGTAAAATGCACTCTTTAGGCAGGTTCCAAAAAAACTTTAAATTTGCACTTCGCAAATAATCCATATCTCAGATGGACCAATCATCCGAAAAAAAAGGCTTGCTGCAAATTGATGTTGAGAGTGTTATTAGGGCTAAAAGTCCATCCCTTGCAAAGGTCATTCCGGGCTTTTTGATCAGATATCTGAAAAGGATCATTCACCAGGACGATATAAATACTATACTGAAGAATTTCGGACACCTGAAGGATACTGAATTTATTGGGCCGACGCTCAGGTTCATGGGAATAAAATACCATGTTTTCGGAGGAGAAAATATCCCTCAATCCGGCAGGTATTTTTTCGTTTCAAATCATCCTCTTGGAGGACTTGACGGATTGGTATTCATGAATGAACTGGGGAAATATTATCAAAACATCAGGTTCCCTGTGAACGATCTCCTCATGAACCTTGAAAATCTTTCAGGCATTTTCCTGCCAATAAATAAGCATGGCGGACAGGCAAAGGAAGCCATCAGAATTCTGGAGGAGACATATGCATCCGACTGTCAGATTCTGTACTTTCCATTTGGTCTCTGTTCACGAAAGAAGCAAGGTGTCGTCAAGGATCTTGTATGGCATAAAAGCTTTATAACCAAAGCCGTACAACATAAAAGAGATGTTATCCCTGCATTTTTTTCTGGCCGTAATTCCAACTTCTTTTATAACCTTTCAAACATCAGAACATCACTGGGAATAAAAGCAAACATTGAGATGCTTTACCTGCCCGATGAAATGTTCAGACAGAAGGAAAAAGAGATTTCCCTGGTGTTTGGGAAAGTAATTCCCTGGCTAACATTTGACAAATCAAAGTCGCCTCTGGAATGGGCTGAATGGGTAAAGACAAAATCATATGATCTTGAATCCATGATTAAAAAGTGATCGCGGAATTAAAAAAAGATTAAATTGCATCTGACTTTAACTTAAAAATATTCGAAACTATCGAAATGATGGAATTAAAACCTGTTGTTGCCCGGCAGCCAATTGAGCAGATAATGGCGGAGCTTTCACCTGACAGGCTCCTTCGCAAGACGAACAATGGCAATAATGAAGTTTATGTCTTTGATAACAATACTTCACCTGTTCTTATGCAGGAGGTAGGCAGGGTCAGGGAGATAACATTCCGCCATGCTGGAGGCGGAACAGGTCATTCAATCGACATAGATGGTTTTGACACTTTAAAAGAGGACCCGCAGAGACAATTGATCGTATGGGATCCGGATAACCGGGAAATCATCGGAGGCTACCGGTTTTATTTCCCGCCGAAAGGGTGTTCAAACTGTGATATTACAAAGCTGGCATCATCAGCATATTTTACGTTCTCGGAAAAATTCCTCGGTAAATATTACCCCCATATGATGGAGCTTGGCCGGTCGTTCGTACATCCCGATTACCAGTCAAAAGCCATGGGAAGAAAAAGTCTTTATGCCCTCGACAATATCTGGGATGGACTTGGTGCTTTATTCATTGTAAATCACCATATTAAATATCTTTTTGGTAAGGTTACAATGTATCCTCACTTTAACCAAAATGCGAGGAATATGATCCTCTATTTTCTTAAAAGACATTTTGGAGATCCGGAGGATCTGGTAGTTCCCATCGAACCGGCAAATATCGATCTTAATGAGGCAGAGATGAAGAAGCTCTTCAGGAGCTGGCGCTATAAGGAGGATTACAAAGTTCTCTCTGCCCAGGTAAGGAACCTGGGAGAGAATATTCCTCCACTTATAAATGCATATATGAATCTCTCACCGACGATGCGTGTATTCGGTACATTCATCAATCATCATTTCGGAAATGTTGAGGAGACCGGGATCATGATTACCCTGAGGGATATTTATATTGAAAAGATCAACAGGCATCTGGCTTCCTATAAAAAGGATTTCATGATCACCTGGTTCTCACATGAACGTTAGTAAGCCCTTATATTCCTTCCCTCCATGTAATTTATGAATGACTGGTTGGCTACCTTATTGCCGCCGGGTGTTGGATAATTACCGGTAAAATACCAGTCGCCCGTATGCCCCGGGCACGCCTGATGAAGCCCTTCAATCGACTGGAATACTATTTCCACTCCTGCCTTTATATCCGCTGAACTGAGCATTGCAGAAATCTTTTCTGATATCTCATCC
Organism: Bacteroidia bacterium; assembly: GCA_026391595.1. Classification (GTDB taxonomy): domain Bacteria; phylum Bacteroidota; class Bacteroidia; order Bacteroidales; family VadinHA17; genus LD21. The sequence goes on along the minus strand of JAPLDY010000009.1, from coordinate 12,582 downwards.
GGACTGAAGGGCTTGTAGATTTCCCTGACAAGATTTCGGATCTCACTGACCGGCTTCTTTATTTCGGCTTTGGCTTCTTTATGAATTTCATTAATAAGTTCGTCCCTTCCTGTCTCTTTAAGCAGTTCAATAGCCGCCCTGAACGCTATAAGGTCACCAAGTTTTGCCATATCAATCCCATAACAGTCGGGGTACCTTAACTGAGGGGAAGATGATACTACAACGATCTTTTTTGGATCAAGCCTGTCGAGTATGCGAATAATACTTTTCTTGAGTGTAGTCCCTCTGACTATTGAATCATCAATTACTACAAGATTATCTTTTCCTCTCCTGATAACTCCGTAAGTGACATCATATACATGGCCAACCAGGTCGTCCCTGCCCTTATCCCCGGTAATGAAAGTTCTCAGTTTCGCATCCTTGACGGCAATCTTTTCGACCCTTGGCCTTCGGTTGATGATTGCAGTAAGTTCTTCCTCACTCAAAGATTTACCTTTTTTAATAATTGTCTCGATCTTCGATTTGTCAAGAAAATCCTCAACCCCCCTGATAAGCCCGTAAAAGGCACTCTCGGCAGTATTTGGAATATAAGAGAAAACAGTATTGTCGAGGTCGTAGTCCACAGCTTTCAGAACAGCAGCAGTAAGAAGCTCACCAAGTTTTTTTCTCTCCCTGTAAATTGTCTTATCAGTACCACGTGAAAAATAGATTCTTTCAAACGAGCATTTTCTGATCTCTGCATCTTCACTCAGTCGTTCAACTGAAGCCTCACCTGATGCTTTGATAATAAGTGCATGTGCGGGAGGTAATTCCAGTACATTGTCGGTACGTACATTGAAAATAGTCTGAATTACTGGCCTCTCAGACGCCACCACAACTACCTCATCATCAATATAATAAAAAGCCGGTCTTATTCCTGCAGGATCACGCATGACAAAAGCATCGCCGTGACCAACCATCCCTGCCATGGCATAGCCTCCATCCCAGTTCCGGCTTGCCTTGGAAAGTATTGTTGCCAGATCAAGATTTTTTTCAATAAGCGGAGAGATATCTTTTTTTGAATATCCTTGTTCCTTGAACTGTCTGAAGAGTTTTTCGTTCTCCTCATCAAGCCTGTGACCAACGTTTTCAAGGATAGTTACGGTATCTGAAAAATCAACGGGGTTCTGGCCAAGGTCAATGAGGTGATTGAAAACCTCTCCCACATTGGTGAGGTTGAAGTTCCCCGCCATTACGAGATTTTTTGATTTCCAGTTGTTTTCCCGGCTTACCGGATGCACATAATCGATCTTATAGTTTCCGTACGTTCCGTATCTGAGGTGTCCCAGGTACACATCACAGGCAAAGGGGATCTTATCTTTTATAAATTTCGGGTTAGCAGGTTCATCTTTGACATTGCCGGTGATCTTTTCAATGTCTTCGTAAATAAGTCCGAATATCTCCTTAATTGGATCTGCCTTGTTTGATCTCTGTCTGAAAATATACCTGTTACCGGGTTCGACATTAAGTTTTATTCCCGCTATACCTGCTCCGTCCTGGCCGCGGTTATGCTGCTTTTCCATCATGAGATACATCTTCTGCAACCCATAATCCCATGATCCATACTTATCAATATAGTATTCCAGCGGTTTGCGCAATCTTAACATTGCAATACCGCATTCATGTTTTATACTTTCACTCATCGTTATTATTTGACCAGATCGGGGAAAAAGATATTGTCAAGCACAAAGTAGGCATCAGGAAATTCTTTCTTGATCGACATAAAGTCTTTATATGCTTCGGTTATTGTTCTGTAGTTTCCAACCCTGACCATATACCATCCCGGATCCTTATATTGCACATATGGTTTCAAATCTCCGAACTTATTGATAAACTGCAGCATAACCTTGTTTGATTCTTCACGGGCGGTCCTTACAGAGCTGTAGTAGATCTGGATACGCCAACCTTTCATGCCCTGCTTTCCATCTGCCGTCTTATTGTCTTTCTGCGCAACAATATACCTGCTGATAAGGGTATCGATTGCACTGTTCTGATAAATGTTCAGTGAACCATGACTCCCCGGCCTGGAAAACAGGTCAGCAGTCCTTATAAAAGCCTGAGAGTTGCAAATGCCGGCTGTAACACCTGAAATGAAGAGCAGGAATAATATTCTTCGGATCATGCGGCAAAGATAGTGGTTATTGCGAAGATTTAAGGGCAATATAAAAGTTACCGCCCAATGATCCTGCTGCGAGGAAATTTCCATCATAGCTGATATTCATATCTGAACCGAAAGCATCAGTGGTATAAGAATCGCACTGGCTGTACATCCTTATTATGCCGTCATCAGAACCGTCATTGGCATTTACTTTCCTGATGATGAAGCAATTCCGGTTCAGCATAATTAATCCTTCTGAATCATCTGCAATAACCGAAGATCCCGAGTTTGAGTTCTCAATATATTTCTTCCACTTTACTTCTCCGGTCCTGCTGAGTGAAGCCAGAAAGGAATTATTAAGCGTACCCGACATATTGGTTGCTTCCATCCTTCCGGTAACATAAACATTTCCTGTTCCGTCAGCAAATGCATCGTATGATACCGCAGTAAAGTCAGGATTATTATAAAGCTCTGTTTCCCAAAGTTTATAAAGGTCTTTATTGTATTTAGCGATTGAAGCTTTCGGCTTTTTGGTTCCAAATTTCCTTGTGAGTGGAAGGTAAATATTTCCCGACATGTCAGCTGATGCATTGTTTGCGGATACAAAACCGGATTCAGAAGATTCCCAGTTTTTAGATATTTGCCCGGCTGTATCAAACCTTACAAAAAGAATGTTGGTCTCTATTATGGCAGCTGAGTCAGGACTGGCTGATCCGACTGCAAGGAATTTTCCATTGCCTTCATCAAGAATGCTTGTTATGTCCAGGTAAAAGCTTGCAATAATTGTTGTATCCCAGACTTTATAACCGTTTTTATCGATACGTGCAAGAACCATTTTACCCTTACTGCTGCCGGCTGCAATAAAGCCCGATGTGTCTGACCAGGCAGAGCTGAACAAACCTTCCCTGTCAGAAGTAAAATCTGTTTCAATACTTTTTGCCATATTGAATTTCACCAGGTATGGCTTACCGGCAAGTGTGCCGCAGCTGAGCATTCCTGAATCCTGAGTTGCCTCAATAAAGAATGCATTCCCCTGTCCCAGTGACCTTTCCCAGATAATGTTGTCATTTTCTTTTTTACAGGAATAAAACAAGATTACCAGCAGAAAAAATGGGATCAGCTTTTTCATTACATTAATTATTACTCGAGGGCATCAGCCAGTTCGTCAGTCATCTCGAGGTTATGATAGACGTTCTGGATATCATCATCATCTTCAAGTGCCTCGATGAACCTGAGCACTTTTTTGGCTGATTCGACATCGAGCTTTTTGGTATCATTAGGGATCCGTTTCAATCCTGATTCTTCAGGCTCAATGCTCATCTCTGCCAGCTTTTTACTTACGCTTCCGAAATCTTCCTTGGCACATGTGATGGTGACCTTCTCATCGTCAACTTCGAAATCTTCAGCTCCGGCATCTATCATCTCCAGTTCCATCTCATCAATATTCAGCCCCTCATTCTTAATTGTAAAGGTACCCTTCCTGTCAAACAGAAAGCTGAGCGATCCGTTTGTGCCAAGGTTACCACCATATTTATTAAAAGCCGACCGGATGGAAGCCACTGTTCTGTTATTATTATCGGTAAGACACTCGGCAAAAACAGCTATGCCGTGAGGAGCATATCCTTCAAAGCATGTCTCTGTATAACTAACTGCCTCAGAACCAACAGCTTTTTTAATGGCTCTTTCAATATTATCCTTGGGCATGTTAGCACCCTTTGCATTCTGAATTGCAAGCCTCAACCTGGCATTCGTATCCGGATCTCCGCCTCCTTCCTTGGCAGCAATGACAATTTCCTTGATGATCTTGGTAAAGATCTTACCTCTCTTGGCATCGGTTGCCCCTTTCTTCCTTTTAATGGTAGACCATTTATTATGACCTGACATAAACTTATTTTAAATGTTATGAGTGCAAAATTATATATTTCTTTCTACTTATGTATTTTTGTGCTTTAAAATTATGGCGTCAGGTATCAGGCGTCAGGCGTCAGGCCAGAATATTTTATACCTGTTGCCCGATGCCCTCCCGATAGCTATCGGGAGCCTGCAGCCTCGATCCAAGTATTACGATTTTAATGAATAAGAGAAATTAACGTGAATAAGAAAGTATATATTGAGACCTATGGTTGCCAGATGAATGTTGCTGACAGTGAAGTTGTTATTTCAATTCTTGAAGAAAAGGGATTTAAGCATACCGATGATATAAACAGTGCCGGACTGATTCTGATCAACACATGTTCGATACGCGAAAATGCAGAACAACGAATATGGGGAAGGCTCAGAGCTATAAGTCACCTCAAAAAGAAAAACAAAGATCTGGTTGTCGGCCTGACAGGCTGCATGGCTGAAAGATTGAAGGATAAAATTATTGAGACTGAGAGGTTGGTTGACATTGTTGTGGGACCCGATGCATACCGTGACTTGCCGAAACTGGTCGCTGAAGCAGAATCAGGTCATAAGGCAGTGAATGTCCTGCTTTCAAGGGAAGAGACCTATGCTGACATCTCTCCGGTGAGGATGGATAAAAACGGAGTCTCTTCATTCGTTTCGATAATGAGAGGCTGCAACAATATGTGTGCTTACTGCGTGGTACCTTACGTAAGAGGCGCAGAAAGAAGCCGGGATCCTGAATCGATCATTAGGGAAGCAAGAGAGCTTTTTGAATCGGGCTATCGTGAAGTGACACTCCTGGGACAGAATGTAGATTCATACAGGTGGGAAGCTGCCGGTCAATCGCTGGACTTTACCGGATTGCTCGAAAGGGTGGCAATGATCAGCCCTCGTCTGAGGGTAAGGTTTTCGACATCTCATCCAAAGGATATTTCCGACGAACTGCTTAAGACGATTGCAAGGCATATCAATATCTGCAGGCATATCCACCTGCCGGCACAGAGCGGAAGCAGCAGGATCTTAAAGCTCATGAACCGTGAATATACAAGGGAATGGTACATGGACAGAATAACAGCTATAAAAACCATAATCCCTGATTGCGCTCTGTCAACCGACATGATATCAGGCTTCTGCACAGAGACTGAAGAGGATCATCAGGCTTCTCTATCGCTGATGGGATGGGCCGGATTCGATTTTGCATATATGTTTAAGTATAGCGAGAGGCCAGGTACGAAAGCAGCAAGGAGGCTTAAGGATGATGTGCCCGATGATGTCAAAACAAGAAGACTGAATGAAATAATTGCACTTCAGAACAGGCTCTCGGCAGTATCTAAAAAACAGGATACAGGAAAAACATTTGAGGTGCTTGTTGAAGGGACTTCAAAAAGATCTGCTGATCATCTTTCAGGACGCACATCACAGAACAAGGTTGTTGTATTTCCGAAGGGAAAGCATAAAAAAGGTGAATATGTGAATGTGCTGATTGAACGAAGCACTTCGGCAACTCTTATAGGCAGGATTGTCTGAACCTGAAAGAATCTACTTCTTTTCTTTTTTAATGTTTATCATCAGTTCGTCGAGCTGTTTCTGGGATATTTGTGACGGTGTATCGAGCATGACATCCCTTCCCGAATTATTTTTTGGAAAGGCAATGAAGTCGCGGATCGAATCCTGACCTCCGAACATGGCCACCCACCTGTCGAATCCAAATGCTATTCCTCCGTGAGGCGGAGCACCGTATTTGAATGCATTAAGCAGGAATCCGAACTGCTCCTCGGCCTCCGTTTCGGTAAATCCAAGTACCCTGAACATAAGTTTCTGAACTGAAGAATCATGTATCCTCACAGAACCACCACCTATCTCAACTCCATTAATTACCAGGTCGTATGCATTGGCACGAACTCTCCCCGGATCTGTTACCATAAGGTCAATATCTTCGGGTTTTGGTGACGTGAAAGGGTGATGCATTGCAAAAAACCTCTTCTCCTCCTCATCCCACTCAAGTAATGGGAAGTCGACCACCCATAATGGAAAGAATGTATCTTTCTTTCTTAATCCAAGCCTGTTGCCCATTTCCAGCCTCAGCTCCGAAAGGGCAGTCAGCGTATTTTTCTTCTCTCCTGCCAGGATAAGCAAAAGGTCGCCTTTCTTAGCATTCATGGTCTCTGCCCATTTTGAAAGATCCTCGGGCATATAAAACTTATCAGCTGAAGATTTCAGGATTCCGTCGGTGCCGTACTTCATATATACGAGTCCTTTGGCTCCTATTTGCGGTCGCTTGACAAATTCCGTCAGTTCATCGAGTTGTTTCCTTGAAAACTCTGAACCTCCTTCTGCGCATATACCGCCAATATATTCGGCGGCGTCAAAAACCTGAAATCCTTTACCTTTTACCAGTGAGGTAAGATCTTTGAATTTCATCCCGAAGCGCAGATCTGGTTTGTCGGAACCATAGTTTTCCATTGCTTCCCTATATGGAAGTTTCAGGAACGGCTCTTTGAATTCAATGCCCCGAACCTGTTTGAAAAGATATTTTGCAAGCCCTTCAAAGGTGGCGAGTATATCATCTCTTTCAACGAACGACATTTCGCAATCTATCTGTGAGAACTCCGGTTGCCTGTCAGCTCGCAGGTCCTCATCGCGGAAGCATTTCACAAGCTGGAAATATTTATCAAAACCTGCGACCATCAGAAGCTGCTTTAAAGTCTGTGGTGATTGTGGCAGTGCATAGAATGTACCCGGTTGCATACGGCTCGGGACAACAAAGTCGCGGGCGCCCTCAGGAGTTGACTTGATGAGAACAGGCGTCTCTACTTCTATGAATCCAATGGAATCCATATACTTACGTACTTCCTGTGCAACACGGTGGCGCAGGATTATATTGTTCTTGACGGTATTCCTTCGCAGGTCGAGATATCGGTATTTCATCCTGAGCTCTTCGCCTCCGTCTGTCTCCTCCTCGATGGTGAATGGAGGAAGCTCGCTCTTATTAAGAATGTTCAATTCAGCTACATCAATTTCGATCTCTCCTGTAGACATTTTTAAATTCTTGTTGCTCCTCTCCAGTACTTTTCCAGTCGCCCTGATAACATATTCACGGCCAAGTTTGCGTGCCTGCCCGCATAGTTCATTGTTGGTCTCCATGTTGAAGACAAGCTGTGTTATCCCATAGCGGTCACGGAGATCTACAAATGTCATTCCTCCGAGGTCTCTCGATTTATGAACCCATCCGCACAATGTGACATCTTTTCCTGCATCTTTTATTGCAAGTTCCCCGCATGTGTGTGTTCTGTACATTTTAATTAAATTTGTTCAGCAAAAATAAGAAAATTTGGGTATTGGACGGCTGAAGAGCTATACATCATTATTATCTTTTTCTTATATCAACATACCCCCTTCCCAACCTTCCCCCAGGGGGGAAGGAGTGAGTTAAGCCTTTCCCCCTTGGGGGAAACGGGAAAGGGGGTCATTTATAATATAAATCGACAGGTTGACTTTTAGTAATTTCTTCTTATTTTTAGATCAGCAATAATAAAGAATGGTCAGGGACAAACATGAAAAATATATGCAGGCAGCTCTGGAAGAAGCCAGGAAAGCTTATGACAAACAGGAGATCCCCGTTGGTGCTGTTGTAGTCTGCAACGATACCATCATTGCCAGAGCACATAATCTGACTGAGACGCTTATTGATCCGACGGCTCATGCTGAGATGCAGGTCATAACCGCGGCAGCCAACTGGTTAGGGGGAAAATATCTGACAGATTGTACAATTTATGTGACGATTGAACCATGTATCATGTGTGCCGCCGCCATTGGCTGGAGCCAGGCTTCGGGGCTGGTTTATGGCGCTGATGATGAAAAGAAAGGGTACTCCCTGGCAAAAGGGCAGATGCTGCATCCAAAGACCAAAGTCATTAAAGGAATAATGGAATCAGAATGCAGGGAACTGATAGTGAAATTTTTTAAATCAAAAAGGTAAAATTCAGATTGCCGGCATTTTAGTTTTTTGAGAAAGGAGTTGCAATATTGAGCTTTATCTTTTTAATCCTTTTATTATTATTATAGAATATGACCTTTTTTGCTTTTACATCGAGAAACACCGAGTCTGCTGGTCTGAATAACTTAAATTCAATATAAGGTCCGACAGGATCGATTACACAGATCGTATAATCTGACCTTACAATTAATTCTGCCTCGCCATTCATGTCAGTGGTTGTGCCTATTAATGGATCTGAATCTTTGATAAGTATCCTTGCTCCGCTCAGGGGATTGTTATTACAAATCTGAACTCTGAATTTTATGTTTTCAGCTTTATCCGTCTGACAGGCAGCATTTAAAGGATAAAATATGCATACTACTATAATAAACAGATCTGATTTTGACATCACATTTATTCCTGCCCGTTAAGGTTTTTCGAAAAAAACGGCTTAAGTTTACTAAAAATTATTGATATGACCTTCGATAACAGCAGAACAATAATCAGCTTCAGGATCAAGCTGTTTTTTGCAACGGTCCTGCTCATCGCCTGGCTTATTGTTGTATATCTTGCAGAGAAGATAAAGTTCCCACTGCTTGGAATGAGCGACACTGCCTGGACACTTATACTAGTAGCAATATATCTCGTTATTAACTTGATTCCAATGGTAAGAAATTTCCAGTTTGTGTCCTTCTCCGATGAAGGTGATGATATTGTCTTTAAATATTTCTTTGCCGGTATCGTCGGGGGAAAAAAGAATACAATTTCAATATCCAAGAGAACATTCGCAGGATACAATTACGAAAAAAAATATTTAGGACTTGTTAAAAGTATAATCCTCTTACAGAGAATGGGACAGGGAATTGCCAAATACCCTCCGGTTTATATAAGCGCACTGACAAGGGAACAGAAAGCGAAATTATTAAGCTGGCTTAATCAATATTCTTCTAAAGCGTAATCACTGCGGTTAAATTATATGAGTTAAATCATTTTTAATGAGTAAAATAGAGACCATCTTTGTAATACAATTTTAATAAAGAAACCCTCTTTCTTATTTCCCCCAAGGGGGAAAAGCTGGGTTAATTCCTTCCCCCCTGGGGGAAGGTCGGGAAGGGGGTCATCAGATATTAATCATAACATTAACTATTGAAAATCAACAAAATACTAACATAAAATATTTTATATCATGAATGTAGATAAGATTATGAACAACCTCGAAAAGAAACATCCCGGAGAGGTTGAGTATTTGCAGGCTGTAAGGGAAGTGCTCGAATCAATCGAGGAGGTTTACAATGAAAACCCCCAGTTCGATACAGCAAACATCATTGAAAGGATCATTGAACCGGACCGCATTTTTACTTTCAAAGTTCCATGGGTTGATGATGAAGGCAACGTAAAGATTAACCTTGGTTACAGGGTTCAGTTCAATAATGCCATCGGACCATATAAGGGCGGACTGCGGTTCCACCCGAGTGTAACACTCTCAATTCTTAAATTCCTTGGTTTTGAGCAGATATTCAAAAATGCTCTTACCACACTTCCTATGGGCGGTGCAAAAGGTGGCTCCGACTTCGATCCAAAGGGAAAATCAAATGCTGAGGTTATGCGGTTCTGCCAGTCATTCATGCTTGAACTGTGGAAACATATAGGTCCTGAAACTGATGTTCCTGCCGGCGATATCGGTGTTGGCGGACGTGAAATAGGTTATCTATATGGCATGTACAAGAAGCTGAATGGTGATCATACCGGCGTTCTCACGGGCAAAGGAAGCAACTGGGGAGGATCACTCATACGTCCCGAAGCAACAGGTTTCGGAGGCATATATTTTGTTCAGGAAATGCTCGCTACAAAGAATGAAACACTCAAGGACAAGACCATATCAATTTCAGGATTTGGGAACGTGGCGTGGGGCGCAGCCCTTAAAGCTGTCGAGCTTGGAGCAAAAGTTGTAACTATTTCCGGACCAGACGGTTATGTATACGACAAGGATGGGATTTCAGGCAAAAAAATAGAATATATGCTTGATCTTCGTGCATCGAACCAGGATATTGTAAAACCATATTCCTATGCATTTGAAGGAGTTGAATTCCACGAAGGCAAACGTCCATGGGAAGTCAAAGTCGACATTGCCCTTCCATGCGCAACACAGAATGAGCTTAATGGAGATGATGCAAAACTGCTCTTAAAGAACGGAGCAATCCTTATTGGAGAGATCTCCAACATGGGCTGTACACCAGAGGCAGTTGAAGAGTTCCACAAGAACAAAATACTTTTTGCTCCCGGCAAGGCAGTCAATGCCGGCGGCGTTGCTACCTCAGGTCTTGAGATGACACAAAATGCCATGAAGCTCAGATGGGGCAGCAAGGAAGTCGACGAGCGTCTCCATGAGATCATGCGCAACATCCACGGCCAGTGTGTAAAACACGGAAAGAAGGATGATGGTTATATCGATTATGTGAAGGGTGCAAACATTGCAGGATTCCTTAAGGTTGCAAATTCGATGCTGGATATGGGTGTGATATAAACCTTAGTGCTATGCCTGAAGAAGTCTCGCTGAAGCATAAAATAGCTTTAGGCTTAATACCACGTATCGGCGACATCAATGCCCGTAAGCTCGTTTCACATTTCGGAAGCGTTGAAGCCGTCTTTCATGAGTCATACAGGACTCTTACGAAAATTCCGGGCATCGGCTCCAGTCTGGCCAGGTATATAAGCGACAGATCATATCTTGAAGCTGCCGAAAAAGAGGCAGAATATGTATCAAAACATAATATCAAGACATTTTTCTACCTCGACAATGATTATCCTTTCAGGCTTCGTCAGTGCGATGATTCGCCGGTGGTCTTCTTCTTCAGGGGCAAGTGTGATCTTGATGCGGCAAAGATACTTAGTGTTGTCGGAACAAGAAGCGCAACACCCCGTGGAAAGGAATTATGCGAGAAAATAATCGGAGATCTTGCTGCAGGACACCCTGACCTGGTAATTGTCAGCGGACTTGCCTATGGAATAGACATCTCAGCACATAAGGCTGCATTGTCATTCAATCTTACAACTGTTGGTGTCCTTGGTAACGGGTTAAAAACGATTTATCCTTCCATTCACCGACCCACCGCAGAAGCTATGTTGAAAAATGGCGGACTGGTGACAGATTTTCTTTCAGATGCACTTCCCGAAAGGAACAATTTTATCAAGAGGAACCGGATTATTGCCGGATTGTCAGATGCCACACTAGTCGTAGAATCGGGAATCAAGGGAGGTGCGCTCATTACTGCCGATATTGCTGCTTCATATAACCGTGATGTGTTTGCAGTTCCTGGAAGGCCTGACGATCAGTGGTCAGCCGGCAATAACAATCTTATAAAAACCAATAAAGCAGCTCTTGCTGAAAGGGCATCGGATATTGAGTATTTCCTCGGCTGGAAATCCGAGAAATCGAAGCTTCCTGTACAAAAAACCCTCTTTTCGGAGATGACTGATTCCGAAAAATTGATCTTCGACCTTCTTTCAAAAGAGAACGAGCTTACTATCGATGCAATATGCAGGTCGCTCGAACTTCCTGTTTACAAGTTATCATCGCTCCTGTTACAGATGGAATTCAAAGGTCTGGTTAAATTCTATCCGGGGAATATTTACAGGACAACTTAATAAAATATACATTTTTCTCATTGTTGCTTTTAAAATTATTGTCATTTAGCTGATTTAATTCCAAAGTTTACCCCAGAGACGTTAATGTCTGATATGCTGTTATTTATGGCTAACATCAGCAGGAATTTTCAGTAAAATTTATTCCTCAAAAATTGATTATCGCAATCTCATTTTTCATACTTTTAATTTTCTAAAAAAAACAATTAACCAAAAATTAAAACCTATGGATCCCAGAGTACAACAGTTCATGTCAATGATAAAGGCAAGAAATGCCGGTGAAAATGAATTCCACCAGGCTGTTCAGGAAGTTTCGGAATCTCTTATTCCCTTTATCGAGGAAAATCCGAAGTACAAACATGCAAAGATACTTGAGAGAATAGCAGAACCTGAAAGGACAATTATTTTCAGGGTTCCCTGGCTCGATGATAAAGGTGAAGTACAGATCAACCGCGGCTACAGGATAGAGATGAACAGCGCAATTGGACCCTATAAGGGCGGGTTACGCTTTCATCCCACTGTCAACCTGGGGATCCTGAAATTCCTTGCGTTCGAGCAGGTATTCAAGAACAGCCTCACTACACTGCCAATGGGCGGAGGCAAAGGCGGTTCCGATTTCGATCCGAAAGGCAAATCCGACAATGAAGTAATGCGATTTTGCCAGGCCTTTATGAGCGAATTGTTCCGTCATATCGGTTCGGATACGGATATTCCGGCAGGGGATATCGGCGTTGGCGGGCGTGAAGTGGGATATATGTTCGGCCAATATAAGAAACTGAGCAATGTTTTTACCGGTGTGTTGACGGGTAAAGGGCTCGAGTTCGGCGGCTCACTGGCACGGACCGAGGCGACCGGTTACGGCCTGGTCTATTTTGTGAGCCGGATGCTGCAGGATCGCAAAACCGATTGGAAGGGCAAAAAAGTCGTGGTTTCCGGTTCC
>JAPLDY010000099.1 GCA_026391595.1 Bacteroidia bacterium | reverse complement strand
ATATTGTATATAATGATTATTTGTTAATAATATTTGATGGTTCAAAGGCGTAACGGCGCAATGGTACAAAGGTAAAAAGCCCTTGTGCCGCTGCGCCACTGAACCACTACGCCTTTAATTAAGAGTCAGACTTATCTTTTTCTCCTCCATCAGCTTCCGCATATTAATAAGCGCATAGCGCATGCGACCCAGAGCTGTATTTATGCTTACGTCGGTAATGTCAGCGATCTCCTTGAAGCTTAATCCGGCATAATGTCTAAGGATTACCACTTCGCGCTGGTCGTCGGGAAGCAGGCTTATCATCGTCCGCACATCCTTCTGTATCTGGCGCTTTATCATATCATCTTCAACCGTGGCTTCTGCAAATTTCGTCGAATTGAAGAGATCTGATTCATAATCATCGTTCGAAACAGTATTCATCTGCTTGATCCTGCGGAAATGATCAATAATAAGATTATGCGCAATACGCATTACCCAGGATAGGAATTTGCCGTTATCCTGATATTTACCAGCCTTGACCGATTGTATCACTTTCATGAAGGTATCCTGGAAAAGATCTTCGGCAAGTGCCTGATCGCGTATATATAAGCTTATATAAGCGAAAACTTTGTTTTTATGACGGTGGATTAATTGATCAAAGCAGGACTGTTCGCCTTTTATGAACCTCTGTATCAGTTCATAATCAGAAATCATCTTATTCATAGCTCACTCTTTTTAGTTACAAGAGTAGAGTTGTTTAATAGGCAGTCCTCCTTATTATGATGTTAAACGTAACACTAAAGAAAAGAAAAATTTTTGATTTGAAAGTATTACTTTTGATTTTTAACAAAACTTTTACATAAACGGCCATTTTTCATTGATGAACGGGAGCATAGAAATCAGGGGGGCAAGGGTACATAATCTCAAAAATGTAAGCTTACAGATACCAAGAAATAAGATTACCGTAATAACCGGGGTGTCAGGTTCAGGAAAATCTTCTCTTGCATTCGACACTATTTATGCTGAAGGCCAGAGAAGGTATGTAGAGAGCCTTTCAGCCTATGCCCGGCAGTTTTTGGGAAGGATGAACAAACCGGAAGTCGATTTTATTAGTGGTATCCCTCCTGCCATTGCTATTGAACAAAAGGTTAATTCCCGTAATCCCAGGTCAACTGTAGGTACATCAACCGAGATTTACGATTATCTGAGGCTTCTTTATGCCAGGATCGGGCATACTTATTCACCGGTATCAGGTAAAGAGGTGAAAAAACACAGTGTTGATGATATCGTCGACTTCCTTGCATCCCTTCCTGAAGGCAGCAAGGTTATAATTACATCATCCGGCGAAATACCTGAGAAACTGAAGATCTCTGAGTACTTTTCCTTTCTTGCCAAACAGGGATTCGACAGAATAGAATCAAATGGGGAGCTTATCAGGGCAGCTGAAATAAAGGATAACGGAAGCTTTGAAGCAGGACAGCACGTCAATATTGTGATAGACAGGCTTGTAATCAGCCACTCTTCGGATAATTTCAGCAGGGCAGCCGATTCGGCACAAACAGCTTTTCATACCGGACAGGGTTATTGCCAGGTGGTCATACTTGACGACCACGACATAAGAAGAGAAAATTTCTCAAACAAATTTGAAGAAGACGGTATCCTTTTCGAAGAACCTTCTGAGTATCTCTTCAGCTTCAACAACCCTATCGGAGCCTGCCCGGTTTGCGAGGGGTATGGCAAAATAATCGGCATCGACGAAAATCTCGTAATACCGAATCAGAACCTCTCCGTATATCAGGATGCCATTGTCTGCTGGAAAGGCGAAACAATGAAAAAATGGAAAGAGAGGCTGATCTCAAATGCCGATAAATTTGACTTTCCGATCCACAAACCCTATTACCAGCTTACCGAAGAGCAGAAAAGGATGCTCTGGAACGGGAACAAGTACTTTTATGGCATTAAAAAATTCTTCGATCATCTTGAAGAAAAGAAATACAAGATACAGTACCGTGTCCTGCTGAGCCGCTACCGTGGTAAAACTATATGTTATTCGTGTAAGGGCTCACGGCTTAAGAAAGAGGCAGGCTACGTAAAGGTGGCCGGGAAAACCCTCCAGGAGCTTGTCTTAAAGCCGATCGGCAGTTTATATGAATATTTCAAAGAGCTGTCTCTCAGTCCCTCAGACATGCTGATAGCTGAGAGGCTCCTGAAGGAAATAACGGTCAGGCTTCGGTTTATGATCGATGTCGGCCTTCCCTATCTTACCATCGACAGGCTCTCCTCTACTTTGTCGGGGGGTGAGTCGCAGAGAATTAACCTTTCCACTGCACTTGGAAGCAACCTGGTAGGTTCAATGTACATTCTTGACGAACCAAGCATAGGGCTTCATCCACGTGATACTAACCTTTTAATAAAAGTCCTTAAAGAGCTTCGCGACCTCGGAAACACTGTCATAGTAGTGGAACATGAGGAAGAGATCATCAGGGCTGCTGATGAAATTGTTGACATGGGTCCTGAGGCAGGCAGGCTTGGAGGAGAGATTGTTTACCAGGGTGGTCTTGATCTGTCCGCTTCAAACAAATCACTGACAGCTGATTATCTCAGCGGAAGGTTGAGCGTCCCCGTTCCGAAGACCAGGAGAAAATGGAACAGTTTTATAGAGGTAAAAGGGGCCAGGGAAAATAACCTCAAGGGAATTGATGTACGGTTCCCTCTTCATGCAATTACTGCGGTTACAGGAGTCAGTGGATCGGGAAAGTCCAGCCTGGTTTCAGAGATACTCTTTAAATATATATCTAACCGTATCAATGGCAATAACATGAAGCCCGGACAGTTCACAGATATCACAGGCGACATATCGGGTCTTACAGGAATTGAGATGGTCGATCAGAATCCCATCGGTAAATCAAGCCGGTCAAATCCGGTCACCTATCTTAAAGCTTATGACGAGATCCGTAAACTATATTCGGAGCAGCAGGCTTCAGTGCAGAACAATTTCAAGGCTTCGCATTTCTCATTCAACATCGAGGGAGGCAGGTGTGAGGAGTGTCAGGGAGAAGGAATAATAAGGGTTGAGATGCAATTCATGGCCGATGTAGAGCTTACCTGCGAAGTCTGCAAGGGAATGAGGTTCAGGAAAGATATTCTTGAAGTAAGGTATCATGGAAAGAATATCTACGATATGCTTGAGATGACAATTGACGATGCCATTGATTTCTTTGAAAGTCACCCAGGAAGGAGTGAAAAGAAGATTATTGAGAAGCTTAGGCCCTTATCAGATGTAGGACTTGGATATATTAAGATGGGGCAATCGTCAAGCACTCTTTCCGGAGGCGAGAGCCAGAGAGTTAAACTGGCATATTTCCTGAGTCAGGAGAAGAATACCGGACACATTTTATTCATCTTTGACGAGCCTACTACAGGTCTTCATTTTCATGATATAAACAAGTTGCTCAAATCGATTAACGCTCTTGTTGATCATGGTCATTCAGTAATACTGATTGAACACAACCAGGAGATAATCAAGAGCTGTGACTGGATTATTGATCTTGGTCCTGAAGGCGGTGAGGAGGGCGGTTTTGTCGTGTTCGAAGGCAAGCCGGAGGATCTGGCAAAGTGTAAAAGGTCGTATACAGGAAGGTATCTGGCGCCGAAGCTGAAGCCCCTGAATCCCCTGAAGGGGACCTAAAGAATTTCATAAACAGTAGCCCCCTTTAGGGGGTTTGGGGGCAAATAAAATGGTAGGGACATTACATGGAATATCCCTACCATTATCTATCTGATAAAAAATTTATTTCTTCATCTTAAATCCGAACATTATTGCCACACAGCCGCTGGCTGGGGTATCACCCGGTTTATTAAAGGATGATACTTTTACAACTATTTTGAGCTGCTGGCTCGCCTGGAGCTTGAAATCCCATGTTGAAGCAAAGTCTTTATCCTTGTTAGAATAGAGGACATTCTTATTAATATCCAAGACCTTAAATTCGATTGCCGGAAGTTTGCTCTCCCCAACTATTGACACCCTGTATTCCATGTCGGAATAAAATGTCTTATACAGTTCTGCTTCTTCACCTTCAACCAGCACAGCAGCATGATAATTGCCATCATGTGTATAGGGCTGCAGTTCCGGGAGACACTCCTTTTTGGCAAATGCCTTGCATTGCGCATCAATCGATCCGCTAAAAGCAAAGACTAATATTGCTATTACTGGTATTGTTTTTATCAGTCTCATGGGTCTTTTAGTTTACGAATGAATTTCTTATTTCAGCTACGATTTTAGACAGCTCCAGGAAAGTCTCAGGAGTCATGTCGGTTGTAACCTCAGATTTTAGAACCGTCGAATTTGAGGTCTGGTCATATTCAGGTCTGACAGCTCCGGTAGTAATCTTGATCTTATCAAATACTGCCTTCAGTTTACTTACCTGAACAATTAGCTCATCGATAGATGGAACGCCCTTGCTCCTATTGAGAAGATCAACGAGAATATCTATTGAAAGCTTCTGGTCAATTATCCGTCCTACAAGCTTGTTAGTGTTAAAATCTTTCATTTCAACAAGCTGGGTTGATATATATAGGCCTTCTATCCAGCCTCCTACAAGAACGGTAGCAGCAGTTGCCGGCTGTCCATTGTCGGAAAGATATGAATTTGAATTCATAAATGTCTGGGAAACAACATCCATTATCACTTCGCTGTTATTTATGTTTTCCTCTAGTCTGTCAATATCTTCCTTTTCAATGGCCTGAAGGATTCCTAGTCCGTCAGCCATTCTTTTTGCAGCTTCCATATATGGAATAAGAAGGTTTGTTTGCTCATAAAGACTGGCGAAGCTCAGGTCGCAAGTATAAACACCGAGGTTCAAGGCCATCGACTTGCTTGTTACATAGTTATTTTGCTTGGAAACAGGGTTAAGCAGCTTCTCATCAAAATTGGCGCCCGCCGACTTGATCAGCATAGCCGATTCAAGAGGAGAAGGCAGCGCGCTGAATATCTTCTTGGCCTGATCGATATCCTGCTTGATTTCAGTAATATTTTCCGGCAATTTAACCTCCTGCTCTTCCTTGGGAGGTTTCGTGCCGCTCTTGCAGCCGGTAATTAGACTGATTGCCAGAATAAATACCAAAAAAACAACCGAGCTGATTCTGTTCTTTTTATCCATGGTATAAGTATTTAATTGTCAAACGTAATTCACGACTAAATTAGTATAATATTTTTATTTTTCAAAAACAGCAACAGGTTATTGACTCTATTTCTAACTTTGCCTGAAATATTAATGGAGTGAATAGATCTGACAAGAAATTTAAAGAGCTCGCAGCAGTTCTTAAGAAGCGCGATATATCCATTATCAGGGAATCCATACAGGCGCTCAGGAATGAGGAGACATTTGAAGGTGCAGTCAGCCTGCTGGCATCTTATTATGACCAGTGCTCTGAAAAGCTTATATTAAGGGCAGTTGAAGAGTTCTTTAACGACCTGAAGGACCAATCTGTGAGACCTGAGATGGTGGCCGAGATCAGAAAACCATGGAAACCAGAAACAATCAGCATGTTAGTGGCGTCCTGCTGGCAATCGGGTCTAGATTACTCAGATTATCTGGGAGATATGGCCAGGACCTTCCTGAAAGCAGATTATGCCACTTCAATAGAATGCATGACTGTTATAGAAGGATCCATTCAAAACAGCACCAGGGCAAGAAAAGATGAGATAATTAACCTGATAATGGAAAGCCCTCAGGCTTTTTTGAACGAGAAGAATGCTCTCGTTCATGAGCTTATTGCAATACTGGAAAGATAGTAATATCCCCCCTTGAGGGGGGCTCACATCAATCTTCCGACGAGAAATATTTCATAAACTGCGTCCTCTCGAAAACAATGGGCTTCTTATAGTTACGGTAGTTGAGCTTGCCTCTGAAATCGCCTATTGAAGCAAATCCGTTATTATCCATCCATGTTTCAATCTGGCTGTTCATTTTCTTAAGGAACGGTATTCCCTTGTCATACAATACTGAGCAAACCTGGACGGAGTTGGCTCCGGCAAGAAGATATCTTACTGCATCAGCTCCGCTATGTACTCCGGTAGATGCTGAAATATCAATTTTTATGTCCTGTGCACTTGCCATTCCTATCCAGCGCAGTACCATTCTTCTTTCATTCTCATTGCTGAAGATAGAAGCAGGGATAATATCGAGTTTATTGATATCTATATCAGGTTCATAAAACCTGTTAAACATGACCACTCCATTGACTTTCCTCATATAGAACTGATCTATCATATAGAGTATGTTTGAGAACCGGTATCCTATTTTTATTGCAACGGGAATGGTTATAGTCTTTTTCAGCTTTTCAATCAGATCGAAATAAACCTTTTCTGCCTCTGCAGAAGATTTCTTGCGATCTGTGGGAAGGAAGAAAACATTTATCTCGAGGGCATCTGCCCCCGCATCCTGGATATTTTTGGCAAAACCTGTCCATCCTTCCGATGTGTAACAGTTAATGCTGGGAATAACAGGAATGCTGATCAGCTCCTTGGCTCTTCTTATAAGAGTCAGGTACTCTTCAACAGAATGTGATTTGATATAAAAAGAAGTATAATCATCTGCTTCAGGATAACTATGCGTGGGCTGCATCGTGTTGATATACTGGTTGATCTGCTCCTCAAAAAGCGACTTAAGAACCACCGCACCTGCACCGCTGTCTTCGGCTTCCTTAATAGATCCCAATGTTGAAGTGAGCCTGCTGCTGCTTACGATCAGGGGACTTTTAAGCGCTAGCCCCAGGTAATTTACCGACAATTTTCCCATTTCCAGATATTATCTTAAATAACTAATGACCAAAGGCCAATTACTTTCTGTTCCCAAATATAATACTTCCAATCCTTACGATGGTACTCCCCTCTTCAATAGCTATTCTAAAATCACCCGACATTCCGATAGAAATCTCCCTGAAAAAAGGATCCTGTCCGAAATATTTCTCTTTCAATTCTTTATAATACCCCGAAAGGGTCCTGAACTCCTTCCTGACCTGGCTAATTTCATCGGTATATGTAGCCATTCCCATTACTCCGCATATTCTTACAGAGCCCAGCCGGATGAACTCTTCCGATTCCAGCATCTCAACCGCCTCACTTTTAACGAATCCGAATTTAGTCTCTTCCTCCGCTATATGGAACTGCAGCAGGCAATCAACGATCCTGTTGATCTTTTTTGCTTCATGGTCAATGGCTTTCAGCAGTTTGAATGAGTCGACCGAATGTATCATGCTTATGAATGGCAGGATGAGTTTTACCTTATTAGTCTGCAGATGACCTATGAGATGCCATTCTATATCTCCCGGAAGCTTATCCTTCTTCGCCAGGATCTCCTGAACACGATTCTCACCGAATATTCTGTGGCCTGTACGGTAGGCTTCAAGGATATCGGTAACAGGTTTGGTTTTTGATACTGCAACAAGCTTTACTGATGGAGGGATTTGCTTTTTAAGGGAGATAATATTTGCTGCAATATCTGGCATGAAAGTTTAGTCCAGCAAATGTATAACCAGCCCGCTTCTCAGCTTTGGTTCGAACCATGTAGTTTTCGGAGGCATTATATTTCCTGAGTCAGCTATATTGATCAGCTGTCTCATAGACACGGGGAAGAGTGCAAATGACACTTTCATCTCACCACTGTCCACTCTTTTCTTAAGTTCTCCCAGTCCCCTTATACCTCCGACGAAATCGATCCTTTTCGATGTGCGCAGATCCTGTATGTCAAGGACAGGCGACAGTATCTGGTTGGTAAGTATAGTTACGTCAAGGATTCCGATTGGATCATTATCATTATAGGTCCCCTTCTTTGCCTTCAGGCTGAACCACTTTCCCTCGAGATACATTGAAAAATTATGGAGTTTCCTTGGCTTATATATCTTCTCTCCCTTTTCCCTGACGTCAAATCCTTCTTCGAGCCTGGCTATGAACTCCTCTTTCGAAAGACCATTCAGGTCCCTTACAGTCCTGTTATAGTCAATTATCCTGAGCTGTTCGTCCGGAAAATGAACTGCCAGGAAATAGTTGAACTCCTCGGTACCTTTGTATGCCGGATTTTTTTCACGCTTCTCCATGCCCACCAGTGCTGCAGCCGCCGTCCTGTGATGGCCGTCGGCAACATAGGTAAAAGGAACCTCCTCAGCAAATAGTTTCTCTATCCGCTTTGTGGTTTCAGCATCCTTAACAAGCCAGAAATGATGACCAAAGCCATCTTCTGCAGTGAAATCATATTCAGGTTTCTCCTTTTTAACTATCTTTTTAACGATTGCATCAATCTCTTTTACAGCCGGATATGTAAAGAATACGGGTTCGATATTGGCATTATTGACACGCACATGCACCATCCTGTCCTGTTCCTTGTCAGGTCTGGTAAGTTCATGCTTTTTGATCACACCTTTAAGGTAATCATCTACTGACGCACATCCCACAATGCCATATTGTGTCCTGCCTGCCATGGTCTGCGCGTAGATATAGAAAGATGGTTTTTCGTCCTGAAGGAGCCATCCTTTTTTCTGCCACAGGGCAAAATTCTCAACCGATTTTTTATAAACTGCCTCGGAATGGGTATCCGTATCAGGAGGCAGGTCAATCTCCGCCCTTGTTATATGAAGCAGTGAACACTCTTTCCCTTTTGACATCTCCAGCGCCTCTGAGGCATTCATAACGTCATAGGGAAGGCACGCCAAATCCTTGGCAATTTCACGGGGAGGTCTAAGTCCCCTGAAAGGTTTAACCACAGCCATCCAATACCCTTTCTATTCTACTTGTTTACCTTAAATTTTTCGTTTCCGGTTTTGAAGTAATCTGCAATCTGTTGTGCTGCAGCGACTCCAGCATTGATGTTTGCCTCTTCTGTCTGGGCACCCATTTTTTTAGCGGTGAAAATGAACCTGCCTTTGTATTTTTCCTCGAAAACAGCTTTGGTATCAGGTTCCACATCTGAGAGGTAACAGAAATCTTTTCTCTCTTCAAATATCTTCAGAAGGCCATCTTCGTCAATGACCTCTTTCCTTGCAGTATTAACCAGCACAGCATCTTTCGGCATTTTCTTCAGCAGATCATAACCGATAGATTTTTTTGTCTTGTCATTTGCAGGCATATGGAGTGAAACGTACTGGCATTTTGAATAAAGCTCTTCAGTATTTTTACATGCTTTTACACCGGTTTTCTTCATATCATCCTCATTTACAAAAGGATCGAAGGCGTGGACATCCATTCCAAATCCCTTTGCAATTTCGGCCATGTATTTTCCGACATTTCCAAATGCATGAAGTCCGAGAGCTTTTCCCCGGAGTTCTGAGCCTGATTTACCTGCAAACCCGCCTCGTGCCTGATGGAGCATCATTTCGAATGCCAGCTCGGCAACCGCATTTGAGTTTTGTCCGGGTGTATTCATGGCAACCACCTTATGGGCAGTGCATGCAGCCAGGTCGAGGTTATCATACCCTGCACCTGCACGAACAACAATCTTCAGCTTCTTTGCAGCATCGAGCACCTGCACGGTGACAAGATCACTGCGGACGATCATCGCGTCGGCGTCGGCAACTGCAGTCAGCAGTTCTGAAACATCCTTATAGTTCTCAAGCAATGCAAGCTGGTGTCCGGTTGCATCGGTTACCTCACGGATCAGTTTTATTGCAATGGGGGCAAATGCTTTTTCTGTAGCGACAAGTATTTTCATGATTGATCTATTAATGGTTCTTTTCAAATTCTTTCATTGTATCTACCAGAGCCTGAACACTTTCTTTCGGCAACGCATTATAGGAAGAAGCTCTGAATCCTCCAACAGAACGATGTCCTGCAATACCTACCATTCCTTTCGATTTGGCGAATTCGGCAAAAGGCTGCTCAAGCTCTTTATATTGCTCAGCCATCACAAAACAAATATTCATCAGAGACCTGTCTTCCGGATCATTGACAGTTGGAACAAACAGCTTATTCCTGTCGATCTCATCATAAAGCAATTGCGCCTTATCAATATTCTTTGTCTGGATTGCTTTCACTCCGCCCAGATCCTTCAACCATTTCAGAGTCTGCTGTGCTGCAAATACTGCAAATACAGGAGGAGTATTGAACATCGATTCAGCTTTAATATGTGTTCTGTAATCAAGCATCGTCGGTACCGGACGAGTCACTTTACCCAGAACATCTTCCTTTACGATAACCAGAGTAACACCGGCAGGTGCAAGGTTCTTCTGAGCGCCGGCATAGATGAGCGAATATTTTGAAACGTCAACGGGGCGGCTGAAAATATCTGACGACATATCAGCAATCAGAGGGATATTCACATCCGGATCTTTCTTAAGTTCGGTACCATAAATTGTATTGTTTGTTGTGATGTGAAAGTAACTGGCATCAGCCGGTACTGAATAATTCTTTGGTATATAGTTGAAATTTTTATCCTTGGAAGAAGCAACCTCAACTGCTTCACCGTAAATTTTGGCTTCCTTGTGTGCCTTGGTAGCCCATTCGCCGGTTACAAGATAAGCTGATTTTGTATTCATCAGGTTCATCGGAACCATTGCAAACTGCAAACTGGCACCTCCACCCAGGAAAAGGATCTGGTACGCGGCCGGTATCTCAAGGAGCTCCCTGCAAAGCGCCATAGAATCGTTCATGCACGCAATAAATTCCTTGCTGCGGTGTGAGATCTCAAGGACCGAAAGTCCTGAACCTGCAAAATCCCTTATTCCTTCAATAGTCTTGTCGAGCGTATATTGCGGCAATATTGAAGGACCTGCAAAAAAATTGTGTTTTTTCATGATGGATATTTTACGATTATTACTTGATAGTTCTTTTATTGTTTTTACAAAAATATAATAAAATCGAACGATACTGTTAATTAATTAACACTGAAAGGACCTATTTATAAAATATTATCAACAAGAATACCATTTTTAATTACAGGAATCTTTTTTGTAAAGTCAGATGTAAGACAGAAGCTGATGCAATCGTCAAGGCCTTTGTCGCGAAGCCTGGAGCGCTGAGCTGCTTTTTCAATATACCCCGACAGATCGTTTTTTGCCAGCGACCATAGATCTAAAGCTGCATTCGTTGAATCACAAATTGTTGAGTAAAGGGAGCTGCTCATAAGTCTTTCAGCTATGGCACCGGCACAGACAGTATCCTCAAGATTGAACCTGTTTTTCCAGCCAGCACAAAAGAGAACTATATCCTTCTCCTGAGAGATGATCCCTTCAGTTAAGGCGCTGATGTTAAGGAAAGAGCCAATAGCGATTGCATTGGCCGGGGAAGCTATCTTTATTATTCCTGTACCGTTGGTAGTGCTGTAAACTATTGTTTTTCCGGAAACTTTTTCATGAGTAAAGTTGAAAGGTGAATTGCCAAAATCAGCAAAATCGAGTACATATCCGTCACGCTCAGCGGCTACGAGATAGCCCTGTTTTTTGTAGTCCCTCGCTTCCTGTACCTCAGCTACGGGGATTACTGAAACTGCACCATTGGCAAATGCCGTGCATATTGCTGAGGAAGCCCGCAGAATATCTATAACCACTACCACAGATCCCGAATGCAGGTCAGCTTCATAGAGGGCCGGCGACAAACATGTTTCAAGTTTTCGTTTCACCAAGATCTTAATAATTCAACTACTTTTTATAAAAGGGCAAATCTGTTACTTTAGCTTTAAGGTCCTTATTCCTGATACGTATATATATTTCAGTATCAATCTTCCAGTATCCTTTTGCAAGGTAGCCCATCCCAATGCCCTGCTTCAGCATTGGAGACATGGTCCCTGATGTCACTTCCCCTATGATCTTCCCGTCTGCATCAACGATCTCATAATGCTGGCGGGGTATACCACGGTCTATCATTACAAAACCCTTCAGCATCCTCTCAACGCCTTCATTTTTCTGCCTGAGCAACAATTCTTTATCAATAAAATCCTTTGAATCAGTGAATTTCGTTATCCACCCAAGCCCTGCTTCTATCGGTGAAGTCTGATCGTTAATATCGTTTCCATAGAGACAGTATCCCATTTCAAGCCTCAGGGTATCTCGTGCACCAAGTCCGACAGGCTTTATACCAAACTCTTCACCGGCCTGGAATATAGCGTTCCAGAGTTTCGGACCCTCCTCATTCTTCACGTAGATCTCACAGCCGCCTGCACCTGTATAGCCTGTTGTCGAAAACAGCACATCGCTGATGCCTGCAAATTCTATCTCTTTGAATGTATAGTATTCCATATCTGTAACCGTTGTCTTTGTCAGCTTCTGCATCGCCTTCAGTGCAAGCGGACCCTGTATGGCAAGCTGTGCAATGGAATCTGAAGCATTGATGAGGTCCTTCCCTACCATTAGTCCAGACTTTTCAGCATTCTTCACGCACCAATCCCAGTCCTTGTCAATATTTGCTGCATTGACAACAAGAAGATATTTTTCAGGATTGAACCTGTAAACCAGCAGGTCATCAACAATTCCGCCCTTGCCGTTCGGGAAGCATGAGTACTGAACCTTTCCGTTGAAAAGAACAGATACATCATTCGAAGTTATGTACTGGATATATTTGAATGCCGAAGGACCTGTGACCCAGAATTCGCCCATGTGGGAAACATCAAAGACGCCAATTTTCTCCCTGACGGTGATATGTTCTTCATTAATTCCTGAATATTCGACAGGCATGATATATCCGGCAAAAGGAATCATCCTGGCACCCGCTTCCTGGTGAAACCTTATAAATGCTGTGTTCTTCATTTATGCAGTTTTTATATTAATTCTTCGTAATTTAAACCACCATCCCAACCCCCCCATGGGGGAAGGAGTCGTTTTTTCATTTCCCCCCTGCCTTGCTCCGCCGAAGCGGCTACGCGAAGGCGAGGGGGGAAAATGAAAGGTGGTAATTGAGAACTGAACCAAACAAAGTAACTTATTATCAAGCTGCCAAACTCTGACTATTATCAGAATTCAAGTATTTTAAATTCCACTCTCCTGTTCATTTTTCTGCCATCGGGTGTAGCATTATCGGCTATAGGCTGAAGTGGACCATATCCCTTGTATGCAAGTCGTGTTACCTCAACGCCTTTGTGAACCAGGTAGTCGACGACTGCCTTAGCCCTGCTCGTCGAAAGTGTGTTATTCAAAGTGGCACTTCCTGTGTTGTCGGTATGACCCGATATCTCGATCTTCATCAGTGGATTATCAACCAGGATGTTATACAGACGGTCAAGCTCTGTATATGATCCGGATGTCAGAACTGCCTTCCCGGTCTCAAAAAGTATATTATTCAGGACCACCTTCTTCCCTACTTTTACCTTAATAAGGGAAACGTCCAGATTGTAAACCTCTCCGGCAAATGTTGCTGGAATGTTTATTCGCTTCATTTCTGAGAGGAATCCTGTTCCGCGCACATCGACCATGTAGGACTTCTTTTCCGGAAGTCTTACCCTATAGCTGCCGTCGACATCTGAACTTGCGGTTGTGGCAACGATAGCATCGGTGGCAAGGTCAATTATGTCGATTTTTGCAAGGACAGGATCGCTGGTTTCCGAGTCTTTTACTAAACCAATGAGATAAAGTACCACTTCTTTCGGAGCTTCAGCAACCGGAGGTGGTGGCGGAGCCTGAACCACCTCTTTGATAACAACTACGGTATCCCTGATGACCACTGTATCCTTTTTCGGGGGCTCGGGAATAATCACCGGGACGACAACCTGTTCAAGAGGTAAAACTCTTCCCTTGAAAATATCGAGTCCTCCAATGCTTTCCGGCTGGTTGGATGCAAAATAAAATGACGAATCGGCCCTTCCGGATGGAAAGAAAAAAAGCTCATCCCATGGCGTATTGACAGGATATCCGAAGTTTACTGCTTTTCCCCATATCCCGTTTTGATCCTTAACGCTATAGAATATATCGTATCCGCCTATGGTTGTGTGTCCCTTTGAACTAAAAAACAGGGTGTCCCCGCTTTCTGAAAACCTCAGAGACTCTTCATCGTAAGGGCTGTTTATCATCGGTCCGGCATTAACCGGCTTGGACCATTTCTTCTCATCGAGCTTCTTTATCATATAGATATCCTTTCCGCCAAGCCCTTCCTTGCCATGGTCAGAGACAAACCATACCTCCTTGCCTATGGGAGAGAATGTCATCGAGGTTTCAGTACCGCCGCTGTTAATATTGAAAGAAACAGCTACAGGTGTTTTCCATTTCCCGTTTTTCTTTTCTGAGACCCTTATGTCACCGCCATTCTCATACCCGGCATAAATATAAAGCTCATCACCCGTTGGACTAAGATAAAGCGGTGTCTCACAATATTTAGAAGTCAGGTTTTTGCCTGCATTAACGGGCAGCCCCCAGTCTTTATTTATCAGGGTTGAATAGAAAATGTTTTCGTCGAACTTGGCATCAGCATAATCAGAACTCGATTTTGAGATCTGGCGGCGGGAAGCAAAATATATAGTCTTTCCATCGGCTGAGAGGAGCTCTGCATATTCATCAGAATTAGAGTTGATACCTGTGCCAAGATTTTTAATTTCAACCCTGAGGGTATCTTTTGTCAATTCCTGTCCGGCCTTGCATTCTTCGAGATACTTCTTTGCAAGTAAAATATTTGCTTCGTCCTTCTTTCCTGCTGTTTTGAGAAAGTTTTCAAGTTTATTTACAGCTTCATCATATTTACCTTTATATTGAAGTGCACGTCCGGTAAAAAACATGATATCCCCGGAAATATCAGGTTTTTCTTCTAAAACTTTCTGAAAAAACACTGCTGCTTTTTCCTTGTTATCTGAGTAAAGGGCTGATACTCCCGTTTTGTAATTAAGCTGTGGGTTGATGTTGTTGTAAAGAGTTGCTTTAAGGTATTCTTCATAAGCATTGCCGTACCATACACCGCCCTTTTTGAGATAGGAATCTCCGTCGATGACATGCGTCCATGCTGCCTCAAAACCTGTTCTGTCATTTTTAAACTCCTTCTTACTGATCTTTACTTTAATCTGTGCATTCAGATCAGCAGCGCAGGAAAGCAATATCGCGACCAGGGCATATAAAGAGTATCTCATAGCTAATGAATTTTCTCAGTATAAAAATAGTACTAATTTCCCGTTTTCAAAATAACCTTTTTCTTCGATGTAAGCAGCTGATAAGAAAAAAATTCTATATTTGTTTCATTCTTTGCATCCTTTTATATTCAAAAAGCAGTCTGGTATTTATGGATTACAAGTATATCAATACTGAATATCTCGATTCAGTATCAGGTGGCGACGAAAGTGTCACACTCGAGATCATCGCCCTGTTCAGGGAGCAGGTTGGCGAAATGTATAACGAGATGAAAAAGCTTCTTGCTGAAAAAAATTATTACAACCTGGGCCTGCTGTCTCACAAGGCAAAGTCGTCCGTTGCGATAATGGGTATGGCCGACCTTGCGGTTATGCTTAAGACTTTTGAACTTCAAGCAAAAGAAGGAAAAGAGGCGGAGAAATATGAATCGTACGTTAACAGGTTCAGGGATGATACAACTGAAGCATTGAAAGAATTTGACGATCTGATTGACAATAGACTTAAGAAGGACTGAATGATCAATATTGAAAAAAGGGACAAGATCGATATTATTACTTTTACCGTTGAAAAGATCAATGCGCTGATCACAGATGAGTTAAAGGATGAGATAGGCAGCGTCTTTCAGAATGGCAGCTCGAAGGTTGTAATAAACCTTAAAGACGTCAGGTATATCGACAGTTCAGGATTCGGATGCCTTCTCTCTATCATGAAAACCGCCAAAAACAATTACTGTTCCTTAAAGTTTGCATCTCCTGAGCCTGCTGTGATGGAGGTGCTTAAAACACTCAACCTGCATACGGTGTTCGAGATTTATGACGATCTCGATGAGTGTGTCAGGTCTCTGAGGTAAGGTCGAAATCAAACACCCCGTCACATCTTCAACGTCATACCCCTGTCGGGAGGGATTTAGGGAGAGGAAATTTACACTATATTTATCCCTGTAAACCCTTATCTTATGTCAAAACTCCTCTGGAAACCCGGTACAATGATCTATCCGCTGCCTGCCGTAATGGTCAGCTGCGGATCCGAACCTGCTGAATATAACATTATTACTGTTTCATGGACCGGAACTATCTGTACTGATCCCCCAATGTGCTATATCTCGGTCAGGCCCTCCCGCCACTCCCATGATATAATAAAAAGAAACGGAGGCTATGTGATTAACCTTACTACCAGGTCTCTTGCTTTTGCAACTGACTGGTGCGGAGTAAAATCGGGTAAGGAAAATGATAAATTCAAAGAAACAAAATTGACACCTGTTCCTGCTCTTAAAGTGAAAGCTCCTATGATAATGGAATCACCGGTGAACATTGAATGCATAGTGAAAGAGATAAAGGAGCTTGGTTCGCATGATATGTTTATTTCCGAAGTGGTCGCTATTCATGCCGATGAGGAATACTTCGATTCAGAAAGCGGTGTTTTCAGGCTCTTCAATGCGGATCCAATATGCTATCTGCATGGCAAGTACTATGAGACCGGTAAGTTAATTGGTAAATTCGGATACTCGGTTGAGAAAAAGAAGAGAAAGAAGAAGAAAAAATAATCATCAAGACAAATCCCGGACTTTTAAAATTTGCACCAATTAATAAATTTCATAACTTCAAATCCAAATATAAAGTAAACACTTATGAGTGAGAAGATCCTTGAAACCCTGATGCAGCTCTTTGCCATCATTGCGAATCCTCAGGCCAATGATGTTGACCGCAGGGGTGTCGTTGAGGCATTTTTGAAACATCAACTGGACCAGGAGCAGGTGAACAAGTACCTTGCCACTTATGACAAAGCATTTGAGGAGGCGCGCCAGAAGCTTGAGAAGCGTGGTGCAGAGCGTCGTGAGGGGGCAATTGCAGTAAGGATCAGGAAACTTTGCAAGGATATAAACGAGCAGGGGATGCTCGACCAGGAACAGCGTATTGTCGTTGTCATCCAGGCACTCGAATTCTGCAAATCCGGCGATCAGGGAGTAAGTCAGCTTGAACTTGGTTTTATCAGCGCCCTGGCCGACGGCCTTAATATAACGGAAGAAGAATACGGGATCATTGAGAAATTTGTTCTTAATCCATTTGACAAGAGTCCTGATTTTCAGAATGTTCTCATTATTGACGGGATTAAAGATACTGAACTGAGGGAGGCTAAACATATCTATAAGGAGCTGATGAAAGGCCAGCTATGGTTCCTTTTCGTACCTTCTGTACAGCTTTATTTTACGAAGTACACAGGCACTGGTGAATTATCGATGAGCAGTCAGCTGCTCCACGAAGAAAAAGTCTATCCCTTCGGCCAGGGAGCATCTATCAAGGGATATAATATAAAACCAATTTATTACCTCGATGTAAGCGACCAGTTCATGAAGGAAGTCTTCAAGGAATCACGTGTCGTCTATGAGGTCAACAATATAGAGTACAGGTTCAAGAGCGGGAAAGTAGGCATACATCATATGAGCTTCAAGGAGGAGTCAGGCAGGATGGTAGGCATAATGGGAGCCAGCGGCGCAGGCAAATCGACTCTTTTAAGTGTACTGAACGGAATAAATGCTCCTTTCGATGGAGAAGTGCTTATCAACGGTGCCAATATTCACAGCGATAAGGAAAAGGTCAAGGGCCTCATCGGCTATGTCTCACAGGATGATCTTCTCATTGAAGAGCTCACTGTCTTCGAGAACCTCTACTATAATGCAAAACTCTGCTTCGATAACCTTACCGATGAGGAGATCGTAACCAGGGTCGACAGTACCCTCAAGAGTCTTGGACTACTTGAGATACGCGATATGAAGGTCGGCAGCCCGCTGAACAAGAAGATCAGCGGAGGCCAGAGAAAAAGACTCAATATATCACTTGAGCTGATCCGCGAGCCGGCTATAATGTTCCTCGATGAACCTACTTCAGGCCTCTCCTCACGCGATTCTGAAAATATTCTGGTCCTGCTGAAGGAACTCACCCACAAAGGGAAACTTCTTTTTATCGTCATCCACCAGCCCTCCTCAGAAATATTCAAGATGTTCGACAGGCTGATTATCCTCGACACTGGCGGATACCTTATATATAATGATAAACCTGTAGAATCGATAACTTATTTCAAGAAGAAGATCGAACAGGCCGCCTACAGCGAAAGTGAGTGTTATGTGTGCGGGAACGTGAATCCTGAACAGATATTCAATATTGTCGAAACCAGGGTTGTTAATGAGACCGGACAACCCACAGATACCAGAAGAATAACCCCCTCCGACTGGAGCGCTCACTACAAAGCAAATCTTACCGAGAAGAAAGAAAAATCTATAGAACCAGGAGGCGCCATTCCTGAGATCAATTTCAAAACACCCAACAAGTTCAAACAGACACTTGTTTTCATCAAGCGCGACTTATTATCTAAATTAGCTGACACTCAATACCTTCTTATTACTTTACTTGAAGCTCCTGTCCTGGCTGTTGCACTCTCTTTCCTCATAAGGTACTTCGACGAAAGTGCAATAAACCCACACTACACCCTTCTGGAAAACTCCAACCTTCCAGTGTATATTTTCATGTCGGTCATCATTGCAATATTCATGGGACTCACGGTCAGTGCCGAGGAGATCATTAAAGATCGTAAAATACTGAAGAGAGAGGCATTCCTCAACCTGAGCTGGAACAGTTACCTAATGTCAAAAGTATTTGTACAGCTCAGTATATCGGCAATTCAGGCTTTCACTTTTGTTTTGCTTGGCAATACAATAATTGGCATCAGAGGAATGTGGTTTGAATACTGGCTGGTTCTGTTTACCTGCTGGGCTGGAGCGAATATGCTCGGGCTTTTAATCTCCGACAGTTTCAAAACCGTCGTGACGATTTATATCCTTATTCCCTTCCTCGTCATACCCCAGATCATTCTGAGCGGTATTATGGTGAAATTTGAAAAACTGAATCCCAATCTCGCCTCCCCGGTTTCTATACCGTTTTATGGCGAATTTATAACTGCCAGATGGGGTTATGAAGCGCTTGCTGTAAAACAGTTCAAGGATAATAAATACGAAAAGCAGTTCTACCTGTACGATTACATTAAAAGCAAGTCTGTATACAAAAAAGACTGGTGGTATATCGATATTCAATCGAAGCTTGAAAAAATCCAGAGCGATCTTACTAAAGGAACTATAAGTGAAGATTTTAATTCAAAACTGCTGGTTGTATATAATGAAATAAAAAAAGAACAGATACTTACCCCAGGCATCAAATTTGAATTTGTTGAATCTCTGAAACCTGAACTGGTAACTCCTGAAATTGCAGGGGCTGCTCTTAATTATGTCAAAAGCATTAAATCCTATTATATTCAGTACTGGCTGAATGCAAATAACAAAAAGGATGCTATTACCACTAAACTGGAATCAGAAGACAGGGCAAAATTCCTGAAGCTTAAAAATGACTATAGTAATAAATCTCTTGAGGAATTTGTCACAAATAGTAATGAAACCAGTAGAATTATAGAGTACAAAGGACAACTGGTTCAAAAGATGGATCCGATATTTATAGACCCGCACAATAAATTTTTAAAGGCACATTTCTATGCACCGGTGAAGAATATTTTCGGCCTGCCTTTCGATACCTTTTATGTAAATGTTATTGTACTGTGGTTAATGACATTTCTTCTTTATGCCGCCCTCTATTTCAGGGTTCTTAAGAAGTTACTTGATTCTGGTGAAGTCGTCATGGGAAAGAAATTAAAAGGGGCCGAATAGGTGCCCCACTCCCTCACTGACGCTTCGGTCAGTGCAGGCCTGAAGGGGGCTATCCCCGTCAAAAATTAAAATCCTCAATAGTGGATATAGGTTCATAAAAAAAGAGGGGTCTCACAGCCCCTCTTTTTTTTTTGGAATAACCGATCAGATAATAAACAACTTATTATAGAACTTATTCAACGATCTCAATCATTTTGAATGGCACCCTGATGATAGATTCATAATCTTCACCGGCTTCCAGCATATCCTCGTCGTCTTCCTCATAATACCAGTTTACTTCCACTTCATTTTTTGCTTTATGGATAGCCTCGAGTTTCTTGAACACATCGAGGATGCATTTTGATGAGCTGGTGTTGAAATACTCAAGCCTTATATTCACCACGGTCTTTATGAGGGGTGTCTCCTTATAGCTGTCGAGCCAGTCGACAAGTGGCTTATAGAATTCAACTGAGTTTTCAGGAATTGAGCGTCCCTTGATTTCAAATACACCTTCCGTTGCGTCAAATTTTACTGTCGGTGTTTTAGGTGTTCCTTCGATGATGATCGGTTCCATTTTATTAAGATTTAATAGTTTATTTATTGTTTTTCATAATTGTTCCCTCTCATCTACCAGTATATTAAGGTAGAAGAAGGAGTATTTATCGTTATATTCCCTGAAAGCATATTCAAGCCTGTTGCCGGTTTTCCTGGCAATGTCAACCAGTCCAAGGCCTCCGCCGCCTTTGGCAGATATCCGCTGGTGATTAAGGATGAACTTATAGAGTTCCTTGATTTCTTCGTGGCTCGATCTGTTGATCCTTTTGATCTTCTCTTCGAGTTTTTCAATATTCTCAGCATGTACAAAATTCCCGGTTATAATTTTATAACCGCTGTCAACCTTCTGTACAACAAGCATACCAAACTTTTCTGAAGTCTGATCTTCGAAATCATCAGGCACCTTGTCAACATGATGATAAAGATTCTGAAGGCTTTCAACCAGAACATTATAGACCTTTTTCCTGAGCTTCGATTGCTCATTAGCCTCAACCATCTTATCCTCAACCGTATCAAGAACGTGATTGATGACATCAGAATCTACATTACCCTTATAAAAAAGGATAATGTTATTATTCCCCTGGTCCTTCAAGTAATTCTCTATATCAAAGCCCATTTAAGCTTCTATTTGGATAAGATCCCTGATTTCTGAAAACAAATATAATAAAAATATGAAGTTACAAAATTATAACTTGCCTTAATGTGGTTTATAAAATTAAAGCCTTTTTTGATAAAAGTAACCAAATATGGTGACAAATGACATTTTTACGTTGATTTCACTCTGCTCTTTGCTTTCTGGTGCCTTCATAAAGCTCATATCCTGCAAGGATACATTCAATGGAGCCGTTATAAAGATTGAACTTTGCCTTTGGCTTCAACCCGATATGCTTCAGCAGCTCTTTGCCGGCAGTTATTATCCATGCCCTGTATCCGGGGAAATTGTGCTTAAGAGATGACCCAATCATATCGTACAGGTTTTCAATTTCATCACCCTTCAATCTTTGTCCGTAGGGAGGATTGAATACAAGGTAACCTCCTGCTTCATGCGCAGTTGCTTTCGTGAAATCAGACAATTCAACCGATATCTGATCCGATAGACCTGCATTCATTATATTTTCTGCAGCCTGTGCGACGGCTTGTTCTGAAATATCACTACCTGAAATGCGAACATCCAAATCACAGATCTCCTGATCGCACTCATTTTTTATTCTGCTGAATAATACCTCATCGAAATTTTTCCATCTGCTGAAACCATAAAATTGCCTGAATTTACCGGGCGGAACATGACTGGCCATAAGTCCGGCTTCAATAGGAATAGTGCCAGAACCGCACATGGGATCACACAGGGGTGATGTACCATCCCATCCCGACAACCTGAGTATTCCCGCTGCCAGCACTTCATTCAGCGGCGCTGTACCCTGTACTTTCCTGTAACCGCGCTTGAACAAAGGCACTACTGATGAATCTATTGAAAGGTTAACCTGGTCGTTGCTGATGTGCAGATTCACCATCACCTCCGGATCGGTTGTATCTACCGAAGGTCTCTTCCCGGTTTTATTCCTGAAATGATCGGCAATTGCATCCTTGACAATAAGTCCCGGGTAACCTGTATGCCCGAAAAGAGGTGAATTGACCACCGGAACAACTGAAAAAGTGGAATCCGGATCCATGACAGATGACCAGTCTATCTTTAGTGTCCTCCTGTAGAGGTCTTCCTTTGACCCGATCCTGAAGTCATCAACGGATACCAGGACCGAAAGTGCGCACCTTGAGCAGTAATTCACGCGGTACAACATCTCAAGATTGCCGGAGAACAGGACTGCACGGTTAACCGTTTGAATGTCTGCAACACCAAGTTCTTTCAGTTCCTCAGCGAGTACATTTTCAAGGCCGTATAGTGTTTTCGCTGTAAATCTCATCACAATCCAATTCTCAGGTGGTACTTATCGATTCGTCAAAAATAGTCATTTGACAGAAGATAAAACAATAAGAGTTTAATATGAAGGGAATCTATGTTGGAGATTCCTCGCTTACACACGGAATGACAGGATGAATCTGGTGTAATACGGGGGGAGAGGAAGGGGCACGCCCATCGCGTACCCCTTCCTCTCCCCCCGGTCCCATCAAAGGAGTCTGTCATTCCTGAATGGAGCGCAGCGAAATGAGGAATCTCCTTCCTTTAAAAACTTTTTATTACATTTAACTCATAAACAAGATGAAATATTTATCGTTTCTTTACTGTAGAATAGAAATTAAAGACATATATAATGAAAAAGAAAACTACTATTCCTGTACTGGTTGCTTTGGTCTTAATTGCCTTCTCAGTTTCTTCATGTGATAAAGAGGTGCCTCTCGGCGAAGCCATTATTGGCAAGTGGGAGGTGCAGACTGAGCAGCAGATATATTCTCTGCTGAATGTGAAAAAATTTGAGTACACATTTTATTATGAAGCTAATGATCTGGCTTTCGAGTTTACCTCAGGTGGTGGTTTAATAGTATATCAGTATGGTGAAATGTACGGAATGCTGACATATACCCTCAACGGAAATACACTGACCATAGGTTCAGGAACTTCCAGTTATGAATGGAAAAACGTCGTGATAAACGAAAATAATATATCCTGGACGGAAACCAGTACTCAACTGATGGGCGAAACAACTTATAATGTGGAAATAATCTACACTTCAACAAAAAAATAACTACCGCTGGTATCCCAGGATCTTATTATAAGTTGTACCGTCATTGATGACCTGAAGGGCTTTTTCGATGACGGTATCATTTTCATTAATAATCCTGAAATATTCGTTAGTCTGCCAAATTCTACTGGCCACCAGTGCTTTGAGGATTAATAACATTTCTTCTTCTGAATGTCTGTACTGACTTTCATTGTATTTAACACCTGCATCTTCACCTTTTTTTATGAATGACCGGAGTTCGTCACTGGTGAATTTAAACCGAACCTTGAAATCGTCAAATGTTTTATATTCAGAAGTGATCCTTGCCCTGTTGATATCAGCATATTCACTGACAAACGATCTGAAAATATCCTTTCTGTAAAGTGCCCTGTAATAATCAGAGAGGTAAGATGTGTCCTGAGCTACAAATACGTCAGGGATGATTCCTCCCCCTCCATGTACAATACGGTTGCTCACGAGCGTTTTGTACTTAAGCGTATCAGGCAGAGGAATACTGTCGGCAGAATAAATCTCCCCGCCTTTTGAATAACGGCTCAGGAAATCCTTCATATACTTGTCATAACCATCCTTGTAAGAAGTTTGAATCGAACGTCCTGTGGGTGTATAATACCTTGCAATAGTGAGTCTTATCATTGACCCGTCGGTAAGATAGTAGCCGTTCTGGACCAAACCCTTCCCGAAAGTACGCCTGCCGATTATAACACCCCTGTCCCAGTCCTGGATGGCACCGGCAAATATCTCGCTGGCAGAGGCCGAATTTTCATCAGTCAGCACAACCAGCCTGGCATTAGCCAGATCGCCTGAACCAGCCGATTTAAAATCCTGTCTGGGAGTTTTTCTGCCAATCAGGTAAACAAGCAGACGCTGGTCGGCAAAAAAATGATTAGCCAGGTCAGTGGCTGCAAGCATATAGCCTCCTCCGTTAGAGCGGAGGTCAATAACAAGGTTTTTGACTTTACTTTTCTGAAGCTTGACAAGTGCTTCCTGGAACTCTTTTTCTGTGGTTGCGGCAAATTTATCTAATTTGATATAACCGGTCGCACCATCGAGCATATAGGCAGCAACGAGACTGAAGATCGGTATCTTGTCGCGTGTGATCGTAAAATCGAGCACCTCTTTTTCGCCCTTGCGGAAGATTGTGATATTCACTATAGTTCCTTTTGCGCCACGAAGCCTGCTGTAGACTCCCGATGTCGACATGCCGATATTTGTAACCTTTTCTCCATTGATAGTTACTATCCTGTCGCCGGCCCTGATTCCTACTTTTTCCGAAGGTCCGCCGGTGATTGGTTCAACGATTATTATCGTATCGTGAAGGATATCAAACTGTACTCCGATACCCTCGAAGTTTCCGATAAGTGGCTCGTTCATTTCCTTAACATCTTTTGCGGAAATATATGTAGAGTGCGGATCAAGCTTCTTAAGTGTAGAGATGATCATGTCTTCAGCCAGCTTGCTCACGTTTACCGAGTCGACATAGTTTGCGTCGATTAGGCTGAGCGTCCTGCCTACTTTGAAAGTCTCTTCAGTTAATACCTGGGCAGTGACAGTCTGATTTATTAACCCCACTAATATTACAATCCCAATTAATGTTATAATTCTGATCTTCATACGGATTTATTTCATTATATATTTGTTTCTTAACAATTTACGTGCCCTTTTGTTTCATTTACCAACTTTAGTCACTTTAGACACTCCAGGCACTCCAAACTTCTTTTTACTCCCATTCAATCGTAGAAGGTGGTTTTGTGCTAATATCATAGACCACCCTGTTTATTCCTTTTACCTTATTTATTATCTCATTCGATATCGCACCCAGAAACTCATATGGAAGATGCGACCAGTCGGCAGTCATGCCATCGGTAGAGTTGACCGCTCTCAGCACAACTGT
>JAPLDY010000016.1 GCA_026391595.1 Bacteroidia bacterium | reverse complement strand
TATCGGGCAGGCTCAAGGCATAGTCGTACGACCCTTTTGCCGACAAGCCTTTCACTCCCGGTATGTCGTACGATAATTGCAATGTACCGTTAAGCCGGCGATTCTTGCTTATAGAATAGCCAACAATGTCCGTATTGACTTCTGCAACCATGTTACGACCGTCGTACAATCCCGGAGTTTCGCCGTTAAGATATAACGAATTGTCGTTTGCATAGATGGGGACATCGGGGCGCATCAGCCATGCTGCCTTATAGGTCGACCAGCCGGTTCCGTTTGGTCGGTTGGTTTCGTCCAGAATGGCGCCTATCAAAACCTTTGCTTTCAACCTTTTGGTTACCTGGCCGTCAATATTCATTCTGAAGTTCCAACGGTCGGAGTGATAGTCTCCGCTGGAGTATGAACCTTCCTGCGAAAAGTAAGATAGGTTCATGAAATAACGTAACTTATCGGTTCCGCCATTTATGCTTAAATTCTGCTGTTGCTCCGGCGTACTTTTATTAAATACGGCTCCCATCCAGTCGTAGGAAGGTTTTCCGTCGATGAAGGGCTGCATGTTGGCCTGAGTGAAATACGGGCTTTGGCGTACTGGATAGTTATTGGTGAAGTTTTGCCAGGTATTCTCGTTGCGCAAGGCCATATAATCCAGGGCCTCTACTCCATGTGGCACATTCAGGAACTGTTGAATAGAATAATTACCGGAATAGGTGATATCTACTTTCCCGTCTTGGGCTGTACCGCTCTTTGTCGTGATCAGAATAACGCCGTTTGCTGCACGCAAACCATAGATGGCAGCTGAACCGTCTTTCAATACTGAGATGCTCTCAATTTCATCAGCTTGCATTCTGGCAAAATACGCCTGGTCGCGAGTCACACCGTCAATTACAAACAACGGGGTACCCATTCCACGGATGTCAATAACGGAATTGTAATCGCCCGGTGCGGAACTCTTTTGAGAAACACGTACCCCCGTTAATTTACCGGTTAACATGTTAACCACATTTTCGTTTTTAGTGACAACAAGATCTTCATTTTTGATTGATACTACAGCCCCTGTAAGTGTTGCTTTTTTCTGGGTACCATAACCAACTACCACAACTTCATCCAATGCTTGCGTTGAGGATGTAAGTGAAACATTTATTTCTCGCAGCGTCCCTAGGGTTACTTCCTGTGAAACATAACCGATGAAAGAAAACGTAAGTACTGCTTTATTATCCGGAACTTCAATTGAGAAGGTTCCATTAATGTCTGTCAAAGTACCGGTTACTGTTCCTTTAACTACGACATTGACACCTGGTAACGGGCTGCCGTTTTCAGCATCAGTCACTTTCCCCTTTACCTGAAAGGCTTGTTGAGGATCATTATTGTTGCTGCCGTAAGGCGAAGCAATAGTCGGGATCAAAAATAAAAACAGGAGAAAAACAGTGATACCTGCTTTCACCCACAACTTTAACAATTTACCTTTTTGTGTCGGGTAAATAAGTTTTTCATTCATGAGTAGTGATTTAGGGTTAGTAATATTATTATTAATGCGAATAAGAGTTCAGATTTATTATAGGTTGTAAATAGGTTGATCAAAAATATAGTAAAAAAAATCTAAAAATACTAGTGATACCTTAAGAATACATTAATAAAACATTAATACATGATTAGTCTGTTCTTCAATGAAATAAAAATATTAATGATACCTTAAGAATACATTAATAAACCATTAATATATGATTAGTCTGTTCTTCAAGATAATTAGTGATGCAATAACTTTTTAATTTTAAAGCTTCAGATAAATAAATAATTCTGAGAGTATATATAATTGCAAGTATGAAGGCTGCCAAAATCTTAATTACAGTTACAGCGATAATTTCACTGAATTATAACTGTACATCGACACAACAGAAAACTGCAGAACCTGTTGATTACGTTAATCCGTATATGGGTAATATCAGTCACCTGCTTGTACCTACTTTTCCAACGATCCATTTGCCCAACAGCCTGTTGCGTGTATATCCAGAGCGCAAAGATTATACCGGTCTCCTGCTGAGAGGATTGCCTCTCATGATAACGAGCCACCGGGGAAGTTCAGCATTCAACCTGAGTCCCTTCCAGGGCGATGAAAAGGACATTCGGCCAACTGTTTCTTACAGCTACGATCTGGAGAAGACAACACCCTATTCATATTCTGTGTACCTCGATGAACAAAAAACCGGCATTGACTTCGCAGTATCACACCAGTCGGCTCTTTATAAGATTAATTACGGTAAAGATCAGGAATCATTCCTTATCATAAATTCCCGCAACGGAGAACTGAAATGGGATGGTAAAGCAATCAGCGGTTACCAGAATCTGGATAACAACACAAAGGTTTATATCTTCTTTGAATCGGATATCACTCCTCTGGGATCAGGAGTATATAAGGATGGTGCAATCTTAAAAGGTGAAACTGCTGCTGAAGGCAGGAACGCCTGTATTGTCCTGAATTACCCATCAGAGGCCTCAGTAATACATGTAAGGTATGGCATATCATTCATAGACGAATCGCAGGCAAAGAGTAACCTTGAGAGGGAAATAAAGAACTACGACATAGACCAGCTGGCTGTTCAGGGTCGCAAGATCTGGAATGAAACTCTCGGTAAAATACAAGTTACAGGCGGATCTGCTGATGATCTTGCTGTATTATACACCTCCCTGTACCGCACGTATGAACGGCCTGTTAGTATTACCGAGGATGGCAGATACTTTAGCGCATTTGACGGGAAGATTCATGATTCAGATGGCAGTCCCTTCTATACCGACGACTGGATCTGGGACACATATCGTGCCACACATCCGCTCAGAGTTATATGTGAACCGGAAATGGAGACTGATATTATAAACTCATATCTACGCATGGCCGAACAGATGCCCGATAACTGGATGCCTACGTTTCCTGAAATTACAGGCGACAGCCGCCGGATGAACTCAAATCATGCAGTTGCTACCGTTATTGATGCTTATAGAAAAGGTTTAAGGGGATTTGATCTTGAAAAAGCATATGAATCATGCAGGAAAGGCATCATGGAAAAGACGCTGGCCCCCTGGTCGGGAAAACCTGCCGGTGAACTTGACAGGTTCTACAGGGAGAATGGTTATATTCCTGCACTTAAGGAGGATGAAAAAGAGACAATTCCTGAGGTTCATTCCTTCGAAAGACGCCAGCCGGTGGCCGTTACCCTTGGTACAGCATACGATGAATGGTGTCTTTCACAGATAGCAAAGGAACTGGGAAAAACAGAAGACTATGAGTACTTTCTTAAATGCTCGTATAATTACCGTAATCTGTTCAATGCAGAAACCGATTTCTTTCATCCAAAAGACAGCAAAGGCAGTTTCATAATGCCATTTGACTATAAATTTTCAGGAGGGCAGGGTGCACGTGGATTTTATGGTGAAAACAATGCCTGGACATACCGGTGGGATGTTCAGCATAATATAGCTGACCTCATTGACCTGATGGGTGGGAGAGAAGCATTTGCTTCAAATCTGGATGCTACATTTGTTGAACCTCTTGGCAAAAGCAAATTCGAGTTTTATGCCCAGTTGCCTGATCATACCGGTAATGTCGGACAGTTCTCCATGGCAAATGAGCCTTCTCTTCATATCCCATACCTCTATAATTATGCCGGTCAGCCATGGAAGACCCAGAAAATGATAAGGATACTGCTTGCAGAATGGTTCAGAAACGACCTGATGGGAGTTCCCGGTGATGAAGACGGGGGAGGTACTTCTGCATTTGTCGTCTTTTCGAAACTTGGATTTTACCCTGTAACACCCGGATCACCAACCTATAATATCGGAAGCCCGGTATTCACAGAATCAGTTGTAAAGATGGAAAATGGGAAAGAATTCAGGATAAAGGCGATTAACTGTTCAGACGACAATAAATATATCCAGTCGGCAAAACTGAACGGAAAAGAGTGGAACAAACCATGGTTCAGCCACGATGACATTAAGAATGGCGGATTGCTTGAACTGGTAATGGGGAATATGGCAAACAAAGCCTGGGGAAGCTCACCTGATTCAGCACCTCCTTCTGCAGAAAAACTGAACTGATTACAATGAGTTAAAACCAGAGGTGATGAGAAATATAAGGATTTTACAAAAAATTGCCCTTTCCATAATAAAGAAAACTACCCCAATTTTTGGTGGTGGAGTTATGCTATTTTCCCAGCCGGCCGCAGCTCAGACTCAGGCAGAACAGCCTAATATACTGATTATTATGACTGATCAGCAGGCATGGGACGCTGTCGGATATGCCGGGAATAAAATGATAAAAACCCCTAATCTGGACCGGTTTGCAAGCCAGGGAGTTAATTTTTCTCATGCCGTAACACCCTGTCCGGTAAGCTGCCCGGCACGCACATCCATACTGACAGGTCGTCTGACAGAGACAACAACTATTCGTGACAATAACGATGTCAATGTTAATGATTGCTATTACCCCACTTTCGATGAAATACTTGTAAAGAGGGGATATATAGCAGAGTGCCATGGCAAATTCCACTCGCCTGAACATATGGCTGCCGTATATTCAAATCCGGCTGTTTATGGTGTATCAGGAAAAGAACTTATTGTTAAATGGGAACCACTTTACAAGAAATACCTTAATCAGAATCTGACAAAACGACCGCTTAAACCCGGTGAACTCTACGAGAGTACATTTTATGGAGGCATCATCCCATATAAGCCTGATCCAATTGACCGCAGGTACAAGTATCTTCCATCAGGAGAAATTCCGGAAGAGAGTCTTAATTTTAAAAAACTGGGTCAGGATGATGTTCACGGAGTGCTTGATCTGCCTGCTGAATATACTATTACAGCTGTTCAGGGCCGGGAGACTATCGATGCCATTGACCGGCTGAAAGATAATAAGTTCGTGATCACTTGTTCCTTCCATTGCCCTCATGTGCCAATTACTCCCTCGGAACCTTATGCGTCGTTATATAAAGCTGATAATATGATTACTCCGGTTTCCATTCGCGACGACAGGAGCAATTCTCCATATAAGCCAAATCCATTGGAATTACCATATACCGATCCGGAAAATATAAAGTATATGACCGCCAATTATTATGCTTTTGTCTCCGAAATTGATGACTGGGTTGGCAGGATTCTTAACAAACTCGATGAGCTTAAACTGTCAGAAAAGACCCTGGTCATATTTGTATCAGATCATGGAGAGATGCTGGGGGCACATGGTATGAGAGGTAAATTTTGCTTCTATGAGGAATCGGTTCGTATTCCCTTCCTGGTTCGTTTTCCGGGTAAGATCAATCCTGGACAAACAATTTCAACTCCGGTATCGGAATTGAACATCTTCGCAACTAAACTCGATTATGCCGGTTTGAAAAACATTCCGGGTGACGGTTATTCACTTAAGCCTGTAATGGAAGGTTCTCCCTCTGTTTACGATTTTGCTGTATCAGAATGGACATGGAAAAATCAGAATGTTCCTTCACTTATGATCAGGACAAATGATTGGAAACTGATGACAACACACAGGGACGGAGGAAAAAATATTGAAGCTCTGTATGATCTTAAAAATGATCCTTTTGAGATGAACAACCTTTTAGGAACAAACCCCGAAAGGTTCAAATACAAAGAGATAACGGAAAGCTTACGTTCCAAATTAGTGGGTTATTTAAAAGATGTAAACTCCCCCCTTGTTAAAGGAGTAGAGCAAAGAATCCTGATTCAGGATTAACTATATTGTAATAGATTCATATCCCAGATCAGAGGGGGGTCAATATCTGGGACTTGAGTATCTGTTGATTGACAATGAAAAACATCCGGATGCACAAAAGTTATGAACCCGGACCTATGAAAACAGATGGGTAACAGCACTGAAATCAGTTTTAATAATACTGACTTAAATTGAAAGATAAAACGCAAAAAATACATTGCATTTTTACTAAGATACTAATCTTAAGCATTTTTGTGTCCGTTCCAACGAACGCACAAAATAGCAAAACAAAGAATGTTGTTCCATCTATTTCGGCCCCTTCCGTATTATTAGACAATCAAAAACCTACGGCTAACTGGATATGGGATTCCGGACCTGACAATCCGAAAAACTATTATATGCTCATCAGGAAAACATTTGACTTGCAGCAAATACCCACCGATGCTCAAGCTTTTATTTCAGCTTTTGCCTTTGCCGATGTTTACATCAACGGGAAACTGGTTGATCGCTGTCCGATGAACTGTGACCCGGAATTTCAGGTTTATGAAAGATTTGATTTGTCTGGCTATTTCAGGAAAGGGGAGAATACGATTTCTGCCCTGGTTTATAATTTTGGAACAGGAATGCATCATCGTATAAATGGCCGTGGAGGTTTCTTTTTTCAGGCAAAATTGACCTTTGATAAAGATAATGTCCTTCAATTAAAAACCGATGGCACCTGGCGGGTCAAGAAAGCCGAAGCATGGGACAACGAAACGGAATTACGTTCACCCGGGGCACATCTGATTGGATTCGTCGAAAAGTATGATGCCCGAAAAATGCCCGAAGGCTGGAAAGAAAGCTCTTTTGACGACACAAAATGGCAACCGGCAAGAATGTTAGGCATTCCTCCAATTTCTCCATGGAACAAGATTGTGGAAGTGAACCGGCCACCGTTATTTCGTGAAAATGCTTATCCGGTCAAACACTGGTTCGCCGGTAATAAAATCGTGTACGATTTCGGGAAGGAAGTCACAGGAAATCCTGTCATAGAACTATTTGCCAAAGCTGACGGAGCCAGTTTTGAAATGGGAACCTCCGAACGTGTTTTACCCGATAGTACAATTCTGTATAAAAAAAGAGTCAACTATACCGATTACTACAGCGCGAAAAAAGGACTCCAGACATGGAGCCCACTTACCTGGCGTGGATTCCGTTACTTGTCGCTTACCGCCAGCGACAGCATTATTTTCAAAAGCGTATCGGCCATTAACCAACATTACAGTTTTACCGGCGAGGGAAGTTTCGAATGCTCGGATCCGCTGCTTAATCAGATTTATGAAGCAGGTGTTTTCACTTTAAAACTCTGTGCACAGGATACATACATGGACACGCCCTGGCGGGAGCAAACGCAGTATATTGCAGGTGACAGTCGTTTTCTGCAAAAATATGCCTATTATCCTTTTGGGCTAAGTTCCGAATTTCTGATTCACTACAACATTTTATCTGGTGCATGGTCGCAACGCTGGAGTCCTGAAGGTGCAATCCGCTCAAGATATCCCACAGATTACCTTTTGGGGCCAAACACCTCAGTTTATCTGATAGATTACGAATTAGAATATGTCATCATGCTTGGCGAATACTACCAGTATTTCGGCAACGCAGATCTGCTCAAACAAGTTTACCCTAACTTGAAAAGGCTGATGACCTATTTTGAAAAGTATATCGGAACAGAACATGGTTTGCTTTACAAAATCCCGGGATGGATTGTTCTCGACCATCCCGACACGTATCCGA
The DNA here is from genome assembly GCA_026391595.1 of Bacteroidia bacterium. Taxonomy (GTDB): domain Bacteria; phylum Bacteroidota; class Bacteroidia; order Bacteroidales; family VadinHA17; genus LD21. The sequence continues at coordinate 124 of JAPLDY010000016.1, read as the reverse complement.
TGGATCAGAAAGATGAAATAACCGGCTTGAATTGCCTTTATTACGGAGCTTTAAAACAGGCTGCTTATATTGCTCAGACATTAAATAATGATGCTCAACAAGCTACCGTATGGAATAAACAAGC
>JAPLDY010000006.1 GCA_026391595.1 Bacteroidia bacterium | reverse complement strand
CCCCTTCAGGGGGCAGTCACGCCTTTGCGGGACGGGGGTTCTCTATACTTTTGACGAATGATCAAATTTGTTTGATTAACAGCTGGATAATTACGCCAGTGTACGCAACGAATGGTACTCCTTTTACGTCTTTACATTATATATTATATAAATGCAATTTTCAGGATGAAAAACCGTCCCTGAAAAGAGAGGTCAGTAATAATAATTTTAAATTTTTTCAAATTGTTTGATATTTTACAAAAAAAAGCCTTATTTTTGCGTTCCAAAATTGGAGACTTAATTTATTTGTGGATTAACAATATTTTAATTAGAGACATGTATTTAACATCAGAAAAAAAGCAGGAGTTATTCAAGTCATTCGGAACGTCTGATACTGATACAGGTACTGCAGAGGGCCAGATAGCGCTCTTCTCATACAGGATCAATCATCTTACTGAGCATTTGAAAAAGAATAAAAATGATTTCAGTACCCAGCAGGCACTTATCAAGCTTGTAGGGAAAAGAAGAAGACTTCTTGATTACCTGAGAGTAAAGGATATCGGTCGGTATCGCGAAATCATAAAAGCATTGAAATTACGTAAGTAGGGGAGAAAGGCAATTTTGAATTGCCTTTTTTCGTACTATTTTTATGTCATGTAATTTCAAAAATCACCAAATTATATTATAATCAATGTTTAAAGTAAAAGAGAAAACTATTGATCTCGGCGACGGGAGACAAATAGTATTGGAAACAGGAAGACTTGCCAGACAGGCTGACGGGGCTGTCCTTTTAAAAATGGGAAAAACCATGCTGCTGGCAACAGTTGTCGCAGCAAAAGAGGCAAAGGAAGATACAGACTTCATGCCTCTTTCAGTAGAATACAAGGAAAAATATGCATCTTCAGGCCGCATACCAGGCGGATTCCTGAAAAGAGAAGCACGGCCTTCCGATTACGAGATACTCATCTCACGGCTCGTCGACAGGGCTCTGCGTCCCCTCTTCCCTGAGGATTTTCATGCGGAGACGTTTGTTACCATCAATCTCATATCGGCAGATATGGATATCATTCCTGATGCCCTGGCCGGACTTGCCGCCTCGGCAGCACTTGCTGTGTCTGACATCCCCTTCAAGGGACCGATCTCCGAAGTAAGGGTTGCAAGGGTGAACGGCAGTTTCATCGTTAATCCCACAGCTACTCAGCTTAAGGAGGCTGACATCGACCTGATGGTCGGAGCCACCTACGACAATATCCTGATGGTTGAGGGCGAGATGAAAGAGGTTTCAGAAGCAGAAATGCTTGAGGCACTGAAAGTTGCCCACGATGCTATAAAGATACACTGCAAGGCGCAGATGGAGTTTGCAGAAGAACTCGGCACCACTGTTAAGCGCACCTATTGTCATGAGGTCAATGACGAGGAACTAAGAAAGAAAGTATGGGCCGAGACTTATGATAAATGTTACCAGGTCGCAAAGAATTCTGCCGACAAGCATAACCGGCAGGATGCTTTTGATGCTGTGGTCACAGAATTCCTCGGACAGTACACTGAAGCAGATACTGTTAATAAGACTCTTGTTAAAAGATATTACCATGATGTCCTGAAGGAAGCAGCAAGAAGACTTGTTCTTGATGAACAGATGCGTCTTGATGGAAGAAAAACTAATGAAATTCGTCCGATAGTATGTGAGATCGATCCGCTGCCGGCAACTCACGGTTCAGCTCTCTTTACAAGAGGTGAAACCCAGTCTCTGACAACCGTCACACTGGGCACAAAGCTCGATCAGAAAATAATAGATGATGTACTGAACCAGGGTACGGAGAAATTCACACTTCATTATAACTTCCCGCCTTTTGCAACAGGTGAAGCTAAATCTGCCCGCGGAATAAGCAGGAGGGAAATTGGTCACGGGAATCTTGCCCACAGGGCTCTTAAAAACATGATGCCACCTGATGAGGAAAATCCTTATGCGATAAGGGTTGTTTCAGATATCCTGGAATCAAACGGTTCCTCTTCAATGGCAACGGTCTGTGCCGGCACCCTGGCACTTATGGATGCAGGCATCCAGATCCGCAAACCGGTATCCGGTATTGCAATGGGACTCATAACGGACAAGGATAAAAAGAAATATGCAATACTTTCCGACATACTTGGCGATGAGGATCATCTTGGCGATATGGACTTCAAAGTGGCCGGCACACGTGACGGCATAACCGCCACCCAGATGGATATCAAGGTTGACGGACTTTCATTTGAGATACTTGCAAAAGCTCTTGAACAAGCTAAAGCCGGAAGGATGCATATCCTGAACGTCATGAATCAGACAATTGCCGAACCGCGTCCGGAACTCAAGCCCCATGCCCCAAGGATTGAAATGCTTACAATTCCCAAGGATATGATAGGTGCCCTCATAGGCCCCGGTGGCAAAGTGATCCAGGAGATACAGCGTGTAACAGGCGCAACAATCATTGTTGAAGAGATAGACGGACATGGCGATGTAAATGTCTTTGGCGAGAATAAGGAGGTAATAACTGCTGCTGTTGACTGGATAAAGAAGATCGTTGCCGTTCCTGAAGTCGGACAGGTATACAAGGGCAAGGTGAAGACCATAGTTCAGTTTGGAGCTTTTGTTGAGATACTTCCCAACAAGGACGGCCTTCTGCATATCTCCGAGATTGACTGGAAGAAGGTCAAGACTGTTGATGAGGTACTCAAGGTAGGTGACGAGATAGAAGTGAAGCTTATCGAAGTTGATCCAAGATCAGGTAAGCTTAAGCTCTCAAGAAAAGCTCTTCTGCCGCGTCCCCCCAAAGAGGAGCAGGAGCATAAGAAACCTGAAGATCAGAAATAAATCCAGGAACTTACACAGAGTGACACAGAGGCCTGTGCTTCGCTCAGTCTGGCACAGAGTTCCACAGAGTTAGAACAAATATTCTCTGTGGCCCTCTGTGGTTCTCCGGATTTTCTCAGTGTTAGTTTTTATTCTTTATTCTTTTTGTTTATCCCCTTTCAATCTTTAAATTTGATTCTTTAAACTGAATCTTGGAAGAGGGATGAAGATCAAATACAATTACGTTGTTATAGAAGGCAATATCGGGGCAGGCAAGACCACTCTTGCAACCAGGATTTCAGAGCAATTCAATGCCCGTCTCATACTTGAGCATTTTGCCGATAATCCTTTTCTTCCGAAATTCTATAGCGATCCTGATAAATATTCATTTCCTCTTGAATTATCATTTCTTGCCAGCCGCTACAAGCAGCTTAAGGAAGAGCTTGTACCTCAGGATCTTTTCAAAGCTTTTACAGTAGCTGATTATTATTTCATGAAATCCCTGGTTTTTGCTGCTTCAACGCTCAAGGGCGACGAATATAACCTGTACAGACAGATCTTTTACATTATATACGGGTCTCTTCCAAAACCTGATATCTTTGTATATCTTCATCTTAGTCCTGACAGACTGCTTCAGAATATTGAAAAGAGAGGCAGAAATTATGAAAAATCTATTACAAAGGAGTATCTGCAGAAGATACAGGATAGTTATTTTACATTTTTCAGGCAGAATCAGGATAACAAATACCTGGTAATAAATATTGAAAATATTGACTTTGTGACCAATGAAAGTCACTACAGGAAGGTCGTCGATGCCATTTTCTATGATGAGTACCCGAATGGTATGAATACTCTGATATTATAAATATTTTGTTTAATTTAGCTGTTTCTCTGACTATTTTTTTAAATTTGCATTTAATTAGTAGTTTGTACTTAATAACGATCGTAAACAAATAACTCTTTATTACTATGAAAAAAATCAGAAGCTATTTTATCCTCATCCTGGCCGCACTTCTTATGACCGGCTGTAGTGGTTTGAATAAGATGAAAAAAAATGCCGGCCTGATAAAGTATGAAGTCACTCCCAAGGTGCTTCAGACAGATGCAGGCGTGGTTCCTCTTGCTATCAAGGGTGTATTCCCTTCAAAGTATTTCGACAAGAAGACAACTGTTACAGCTACTCCTGTTCTTACCTATGAAGGCGGTGAAACTCCTTATGCTGAAGTAAAACTCCAGGGTGAAACTGTCCAGGACAATAATACCAAGATCAGTTACACCGGGGATAATTTCTCCTATGCCGGTACAATCCCTTATAAGGACGCTATGAAGGTTTCAAAGCTTGTCCTGAAGGCACATGCTGTCAGAGGCTCAAAAAGCCTTGATTTCGACCCGGTTACTCTTGCCGATGGAGTCATTGCAACATCTACTCTGGTCATGAAGCACGGAAAGCCAGTCGGAAGTAAGGATAGTTTTGTCAGAATAGTTCCTGAAAATAAGATGGCCGATATTAACTATATAATAAACAAATCAGATATCCGTCCCACAGAGCTCAAAGCTGAAGATGTTATTGCTCTTAAAGATTATATCAAAGCTGTTTCTTCTGATCCTGTTAATTTCCAGCTCAAATCTGCTGCTGTAAGTTCTTATGCATCACCTGACGGCACATTTGCCCTGAACGAAAAACTTTCAGGAAACAGGGGAACATCAGCAGATAAATTCATAAAGAAGGAATTTAATAAGATAGAAGCTGCAAAAGCTGCTGGTTTCTTCGATGAAAAAACAACAGCAGAAGACTGGGATGGCTTTAAGACTGAAGTTACGAATTCAAATATTCAGGATAAAGACCTCATCCTTCGCGTTCTCTCAATGTATTCCGATCCTGATGTACGCGAGAAAGAGATAAAGAATATGTCAGCTGCTTTTGAATCATTGAAGACTGACATCCTTCCTAAACTGAGAAGATCAAAGATGATCATCAGTGTTGATAAGATTGGTCGTAGCGACGAGCAGATCCTTGCACAGGCTAAATCAGATCCTAAAGTTCTCAGCCTCGAAGAGATGCTTTATGCAGGTACTCTTACCAAAGACAATACTGAACAACTTGCATTCTATACGGCAGCAGCGCTGGCATATCCAAAAGACTTCCGTGCTGCAAATAACGTAGGCGTTACTCTGATATTTCTAAGTAAGCCTGATGAAGCTATTGCCGCTTTCGAAAAGGCAAAGGCAATTGACAATAACGATGTTGTGAAGAATAACCTTGGAGCCGCTTATATGGCAAAAGGTGACCTTGCCAAAGCAGGAGAATACTATAAATCGATGGCTGCAGCAACACCGGAATCGAAATTCGGACTTGGCGTAATAGCAGTTACTGAAGGCAAATATGATGATGCAGTCAACTTCTTCGGAACAGAGCCTTGCTTCAACCTCGCACTTGCACAGCTTCTCAAGGGAGATGTAAATAAGGCAAAAGTAACTCTCGACAGCATGAAGGAAATGTGCAAATGCGGAAGACCTTCATATCTTAAGGCAGTTGTTGGCGCACGTCTCGACGACAGAGACTATATGCTCAACGGACTTCGCGAAGCTGTTGGTTTCAATGCTGACTGGAAAGCTTATGCAAAAACCGATCTCGAACTTGCAAAATACTGGAACGACGATACATTCAAATCGGCTATTCAGTAATTAGCATTTTAAATATAAAAAGGAGACTGCCGGAAGGTAGTCTCCTTTTTTTTACCTCTCCCCCAAAAGGGAGGGGCTTATATTTCAGGAAATTAAACACCCCCTTCTCTCCTGGGAGAAGGGGGACGGGGGGATGAGGTTTTATTCATTTCCCACAACACAATCCCTGCACTTACTGCTATATTAAATGAATGCTTGGTCCCGAACTGTGGGATCTCGACAACATAATCGCATTCGTTTATTATCGCCTGATCCACGCCATTAACTTCATGTCCAAAGATCAGTGCGTATTTAGTTCCGGACTCTACAGTGAAATCTCCAAGGTTTATTGATCCTTCTGCCTGTTCAATGCCAACGATCCTGTAACCTTTTGATTTGAGCTCTCTGACAGCTTCGGCAGTATCCTTGAAATATTTCCATTCTACAGATTCCGTGGCGCCAAGGGCAGTCTTCTGAATTTCACGATGGGGCGGTCTGGCTGTTATCCCGCAGAGATATATGCTTTCCGTCAGAAAAGCATCGGCAGTTCTGAAGACAGACCCTACATTGCTGTGGCTTCTGATGTTGTCCAGAACAATTATAAAAGGCGATTTTCCCGATTTCCTGAACTGGCTGAGGCTTTTCCTGCCGAGTTCCCTGTTTTGAAGCTTGCGCATGCTTTTTTATACGAAAATAGATAAAAAATCTTTTTAATATTGTATTTTGTATTGAGTGAAATCTGTGGCAAGAATTTAAAATCCTATACTAAAAATCCAGGATATGAATATTCACGAATTTCAGGGGAAATCAATACTGAAGGCATATAATGTCGACATTCAGGAAGGATTTGTAGCCGAAACGCCCGACCAGGCAATAATGGTAGCCAGGCAGCTCAGGGAAAAGTTCGGTTCAGAATATTTCGTTGTTAAAGCTCAGATCCATGCCGGAGGCAGAGGCAAGGGAGGAGGGGTCAAGCTTGCAAAATCTATTGAGGAAGCAGGAATGCTGGCTTCAAAAATGATTGGTATGCAGCTCGTTACGCCACAAACTGGTCCGGCCGGCAAAAAAGTGAATAAGGTTCTTATCGCGCAGGACGTATATTATAAAGGAGAATCTGATATAAAGGAATTTTACATCAGCATATTGCTCGACAGGAAAAGAAGCAGGTATACCTTTATGTATTCTCCCGACGGTGGGATGGCGATTGAAGAAGTTGCAGAAAAAACACCGGAAAGGATATTTACTGAAGAGATAGATCCGGGACTGGGTCTCCAGTCATTTCAGTGCCGCAATATAGCATTCAACCTGGATCTGACCGGAAATGCATTCAGGAACATGCAGAAATTCCTGGCAGGCTTATATGAAGCATTCACCGGATGTGATGCCCAGTTGCTCGAGATCAATCCCGTTCTCAAGACAAGCGACGACAGGATACTTGCCGTAGATTCCAAGGTGGTGCTTGACGACAATGCTCTTTTCAGGCATCCTGATCTTGCAGAGATGCGCGATATAAGCGAAGAGGATCCGGTTGAAGTGGAGGCAGGGAAAAACAACCTTAATTTTGTCAAGCTTGATGGAAATGTCGGATGTATGGTGAACGGAGCCGGACTGGCTATGGCGACAATGGATATTATCAAATTGTCGGGTGGCTCACCGGCAAATTTTCTCGATGTCGGGGGCAGCGCCAATGCCAGGACAGTTGAGGCAGGTTTCAGGATCATCCTGAAGGATCCTGCCGTCAGAGCGATCCTTATAAATATTTTCGGTGGTATCGTGAGATGCGACCGGGTTGCTAACGGAGTTGTGGAAGCATACAAAATCATTGGTAAGATAAATGTGCCGGTTATTGTCAGGCTTCAGGGAACAAATGCGGAAGAGGCAAAGGCTATCATTGACAATTCAGGACTGAAAGTATATTCTGCCACTTCTTTTAAGGAGGCAGCGGAGAAAGTAAGGGAGGTACTTGGTGTCTAAGAGAATAAGGGTAAAACCTTTGGGTTGGGCAGTATTATCGCTGACAGGCATCCTGATCTCATTTTTAGTTATATCAGGCATTAGCCCAAAGGACAGGAATGAGGGTTTCCGGTGGTATATCAATAAAACTTTAGGAAAAGGCTGTATCTCCTACAAGCAATCCATTTACAGCAGAAAGTTAAAGGATATGCTTCCCGATTATATAAGCCGGTCAAGCGCCTCCGGGATTAGTAGATGCGCCAATAAGGGAGAACTTTTAAAAAAGGCTGTTCGGGGTGAAGTCAGGAGGGTAAGGGATGGAAGGGGATATGAAATCGAAGACCTTTCGCACAGCTATCCTTATCTTACAAGAGAGGGTAAAGTCGTTTTAAAAGAAATAGGAAGACGCTACAGAAAAAAGATCTCAGGTACCAACTTGCGCGGATCTGATTTCAGGGTAACATCAATGACCAGGACTTCAGAGATCACAAGGAAGCTGAGGAAATCAAATTCAAATGCTTCCGGGAATTCACCTCATTTTTATGGCAATGCATTTGATATCAGCTATGTAAGATTCTCAGCAAAGAAATGGTTTGTAACTGATTGTGATAAATATTATCTGAAGGAGGCTCTGGCTGAAGTAATCTGGCAGATGAGGGAAGAAAAAATGTGCTGGGCTACCTATGAAATAAATCAGGGCTGCTTTCATGTCGTAGCCAGATAAGTGATTATCCTGAAAATCCGATTTTTCTATGTTTGCCGTCGCAAAAAGGTTTATGATCGCTGGCCCCGCAGCGGCAGATCGAGATCAGGCCATCTTTCATTTCTTTCCTGTTACCCGCCTGAACCAGAGTGAAATTACCAGATATGACTAGAGGGCCATCGGTCATGACCTTTACTGAAACAGGGTTTTCTTTGACACTCAACTGGTCCTGCTCCATGAGTTCAGGCCTTCTGAACTTGACATGATTTGAATTATCGGTACCAATATTTTTATTCTTCTCAATATCATTCCATTTCCAGGTGAGGGCTTCAGTAGGACACAGGTTGACCACTTCAATGATCCTTTCAGTTGTCGACCCTTTCATGTCAACCCAGGGCCTCCGGCCGGGATCAAAAACCTCGATCAGCTCCCTGTAGCAGTACGAAGCATGGACACAGGCTGCCGGCTTCCAGTAAACTGTTATCTCCCCGTTGGTATATTTTCGTTCATCTGAAAGCGATTTGTCTCTTTCCATGACGAGCTGATATTGATAGTTAACTGCTTGCAATTTAACAATTTTTGTGATTATTATCAGATATAGTGATATGTCGAATATATATATTTGTCCCGGTTATTTTCAAAAATAACAGGGGGAATAGTTTAGTTTAATAGTCTTATGATAAAAGGTTTATTTGTACTAAATATAAGTAAATCAGATAGATATAAGTTTTATCTGATTATTGTATTTATTTTTTCATTTCTGTCATCTGATGCTTCGGCTTCAAATGATGTAAGCAATCCGTTTACTGTATCATCCTCGACATATGTCCTTTCAACATCCTATCTGCATCTGCTCCTTACAATTCTTGGAGCGCTTGTGATCTTGTGCGGAGTAATAGTCTTTTTCGCATACAAGCTTAAAAGAGTTAACCAAGAACTTACAGAAAGAAACAAGCAGGTTGAGGAGATGAACAGCAGTCTTCAGAAGACCAATAATGAACTTGCCCATCAGAGAGATGTCATTTCAAGAGAATACTACGAATCGGATAAATTCTTCAAGATCCTGCTTCAATCAGCAAATGACGGGGTTTCCTTTTATGACAGTGACTGGAACCTGAAATTCTCCAATTCAGCATTCTATTCGCTTATCGGATATGACAGGGATTCTTATCATTTAGAAGATCCTTCAATTTTTATTCATCCTGATGACCGCGATTATCAAAAAAACCGGCTTGAGGCATTGAAGAGCCATGGATTCCATGAGAGCGATCTCAGGCTCCGCCATAAGGATGGACATTATATTATGCTCTCAACACGGTCAGTGACAATAAAGAACGAAACAGGTGAACTTATGGGCGCGCTGACAGTTTCGAGGGATATAACTAAAATGAAACAGGCTCTTGAAGATCTCGTAAAGGCCAATTATGAAGCTGAAATGAGCAACAGACTGAAAAGCAGCTTCCTGGCCAACATATCACACGAGATCCGGACTCCTCTAAACAGTGTAGTGGGATTCTCAAATCTTTTGCTATCAAATGATCTTACGCGGGAAGTCAAAGAAGAATACATTGAACATATCAATCATAACAGTGAAAAGCTCCTTCAGATTATAGGTGATATTATTGACCTGTCGAGGCTTGAGAGCTCTCAGATAGAGATCACTTATGAGGAGGCTTCAGTAAATGATATTGCCAGTGAAGTTTTCGATGAGGCAAAACAGCTTATAAAAAGGAATGAGAAACCGGTCATTCTTAATATAAAGAACCAGCTCGGCGATAACAGCGACCTGGTATTTACCGATAAAATATGGCTCAAGCGTGTTTTAAGCCATCTCATGGATAATGCCGTGAAATTCACTTTGGACGGGGCAATCGAATTTTCATATTACAAGGAAAATAGTGATCTCATTTTCAGGATAAAGGATACCGGAATAGGCATTAATAAAGAAAACCTGGGACGCATCTTTGAGGAGTTCCGTCAGGAGGTTGATGGCCATCACCGCCCTTTTGAAGGTCTTGGAATTGGACTGACACTTGCCAAAGAGGTGGTTGAACGAATGGGAGGAAAGATCAACGTACAATCTGAAAAAGGTGTAGGTTCTGAATTCAGTTTCTCAATACCTTATCGCCCTGCTGGAAGTACAAGAAGCAAGCTCCGGTCAATGATCGCTGATCAGGCTGCTGCTCCCATTAACTGGAGCGCCCGGAAATGCCTCCTTGTCGACGATAATAAAGATGTGCTCATATACCTCAACAGGATCTTGCTTGATACAGGGATTACCGTTTTGACAGCACGTTCCGGCGCCGAAGCAGTTCAAATAATAAGCTCGACTCCTGACATTGATGCTGTACTTCTCGATATGCAGATGCCTGAAATGAATGGCATAGAAGCCACCAGGGAGATAAAGAAAATAAGAAAAGATTTACCCATTATCGCCCAGACAGCCTTTATTTTTGAAGATGACAAAGATATCATTCTTGAAGCAGGATGTGACGCCTGTCTTATAAAGCCTATCCGCAAGGAGCATCTGCTGACGGTGATGAGCTCATTCATACATTAATTTTCTTCTCTCCTTATTTCTTATTACTTTGCATGTAACTATCATTACATGCCAAACCAATTTGCCGAGATAATCCTGCCCGTTGCAGTGAAGGGGAGATTCACCTACAGCATCCCCGGACACCTTGCCGGTATTGTTAAACCGGGAGTGCGGGCTGCAGTTCAGTTCGGAAGTAAAAAATTGTATTCAGGGATAATCTGCAGGGTCCATGACGAAACTCCGAACCTTAAAAAAATACGACCTTTATTGGAAGTGACTGATCCTGTTCCTGTTGCAAACTATATGCAACTTAAGTTCTGGAGCTGGATATCAGAATATTATATGTGCACGGAAGGTGAGGTGATGAACGCTGCTGTTCCATCGGCAATGTTCCCGGAAGGTATTGCTGCCTTGCCCATGGTAGAAAAATACAAACCCAGGGAAGAAACATTCATTGAACTGGCCGGTAAATTTTCGGATGAGGAGCTGAACACGATCCTCGATAAGCTTAAAAGTGCACCCAGGCAGGCTGGCTTGCTGACTACATACCTGTACATTACTGGATATTCTTCAGGAGATGAGGTGGTTCCAGTAAGGAAATCGTTATTGCTCAGAGAATCAGGTTCGACACCCGGAATAATAAGCTCTCTTGAGAAAAAGAAGATTTTCAAACCTGTCTCATTTCAGGTTGGCCGGCTGAAAAATCATGATAATAAAAAAGAGCCACTAAGGAAACTCAGCGAGAATCAGACCGTTGCCTTTGAATCAATAAAGGAACATTTCAAAAAAAAAGATATAGTCCTGCTTCATGGTGTTACATCCAGTGGAAAGACTGAGATATATATACATCTTATTGAAGAACAGCTCAGGCAAGGGAAACAAGTCCTTTACATGCTTCCGGAGATAGCCCTTACGGCACAGATCATTCTGAGACTTCAGAAGCATTTCGGCACCGTGACCGGAGTTTATCATTCCCGTTTCAACGACCAGGAGAAAGTAGAAATATGGAAAAAAGTTGCAGATGAAAATCCGGAAAGGGGCTACCGGCTTATTCTTGGAGTAAGGTCGTCAGTATTTCTGCCTTACAGCAACCTTGGTCTTGTAATAGTTGATGAAGAACATGACGGTTCTTATAAGCAGCACGATCCTGCACCCAGGTATCATGCCCGCGATTCTGCGGTAATTCTGGCAGGGCTTCATAAGGCAAAGACCCTTCTTGGATCAGCATCTCCCTCCATTGAGAGTTATAATAACGCAGTCGAGGGCAAATACGGACTCACGGAATTAAAGGAAAGATTCGGGATGATAAAACTTCCGGAAATAATAGTTGCCAACACTCGCGAGGCTTACAGGAAAAAACTGATGGTCTCGCATTTCACTCCGGAATTACTGAATGCAATGGATGAAGCTTTTAGAAGGAACGAACAGGTTATACTCTTTCAGAACAGGAGGGGTTTCTCTCCTTACATCGAATGTCCCGGGTGCGGATGGATTCCGGTATGTGTACAGTGTGCCGTTAACCTGACTTATCATAAGAGCATAAACAAGCTTGTCTGCCACTACTGCGGTTACACATCGGGCGTACCATCCAGATGCGGTAACTGCGGATCTCCAGGACTGGCCACACGAGGTTTCGGGACAGAAAAGATTGAGGACGAGATAAAGATCGTCTTCCCTGAAGCGAAGGCAGGTAGAATGGATCAGGATACTACCAGAAGCAAAAACTCTTTCAGCAAGATCATAAAAGCTTTTGAAGATCACCAGACAGACATTCTGATAGGAACACAGATGATCTCAAAAGGCCTTGACTTCGAAAATCTTACTGTAGTGGGAATCCTCAATGCCGATAACTTACTGAACTATCCCGACTTCAGGGCACATGAACGGAGTTTCCAGCTTATGGAGCAGGTAAGCGGCAGGGCAGGAAGAAGAAAGAAACAGGGCAGGGTGATTATCCAGACTTCCGATCCGGCCAATAAGATCATCAGGCTGGTGCTGCAGCATGATTATAGCGGTATGTACAAAATGCAGGCCGCAGAACGGATGACCTTCAACTATCCGCCTTTCTGCAGAATGATCAGGATAAACCTGAAGCATAAGGACCGCGCCTCCCTTAATTTGTTTGCAGACATTCTGGGCGGCGACCTCCGGAACATGTTCGGCAAAAGGATCCTTGGTCCGGAATACCCGGTGATATCGAGGATCCAGCTGTGGTATATCAAGACCATCCTTATCAAGATCGAGAAGGAAAAGCCACTCGCAAAGGCAAAGACTATGATAATGGAAGCGATTGAGAAACTCGAAAAAGAGAAGGGTGCAAGTGGGTTAAGGATCGCAATTGATGTCGACCCATATTAAAAGGGGGCAAAGGTGCAGCGGTGTAGTGATACAACAGCTCAGAACAATGAAAGGACTATAATAATCCGATATCCCCGAGTCATTAAAAATTGTAAATTTGACTACAGATTTTTAATTATGAAAATAGAAGTGTCAAACGGCGAGATAATCGATAAGCTCACGATTCTCCAGATCAAGCTGGAAAGGATCAGGGATGAAGCCAAACTGAAGAACCTGAAAAAGGAATTCGATGAGCTTTCCGGGGTGACTTCTTCGATACTTAGCACTTCAGATCCGCTTTATATAGCTCTTTATAACATTAATCGCGAATTGTGGGATATAGAGGATCATATACGCGACCTGGAGCGGAAGAAGGATTTCGGGAAGGATTTCATTGAAACGGCACGCTCGGTTTATTTCAAAAATGATAAACGTGCAGAACTAAAAAGGCAAATTAATATCAAAACGTCCTCTGGATTAATTGAGGAAAAATCTTACGAGAAATATTAAAATGAGACTGCTCATTATCAGAACATCGGCTATGGGTGATGTGGCTCTTCTGGCCCCCGTGCTGAGAAGTATGGAAATGCAATATCCTGATAATGAGATGATACTTGTAACACGTCCCGTTTTTGCGCCATTTTTTTACTCATTTTCCGGAGTGAAGCTTTTTCTTGTCGATTTTAATAAAAGACATAATGGTCTGACAGGGATCTTCAGATTGCGGTCTGACCTGAATAAAGAAGGGAAGTTTGATTTTGTGATAGATCTTCATGATGTTATGAGATCGAGGATCTTAAGAGGACTTTTCAGTATATCAGGAGTTCCGGTAAAATCAATAAGAAAAGGCCGTAAGGAAAAGCGTTATGTGCTGACGGGAAAGAGTAAAGTTCTACTCAAACATTCAGCCGAAAGATATTATGATGTATTTGCAACAGCAGGATTTCCACTTAAAAAAGCTGAGGGTCCATGGATCATAGCTTCGACCGATGCGCAGAAGAGAGCTGCAGTGTTGCTGAAAGAAAAAGAACTTATACAAATAGGTGTTGCTCCCTATGCAAAGCACGATCTTAAAATGTGGCCAGAAAGCAGCATGATCAGGCTGATGGAGATGATTGCCAGGCATACAAAAGTGAGGTTCTGGCTCTTTGGCGGTAAAGAGGAGACACCTCAGCTGTTAGACCTGCAGAACAGGATCCCGGAGTCTGTTCTGGTTGCCGGAACCCTGAGCCTGGATGAGGAGCTGGCACTTATCAGCGGCCTGAAATTCATGATCAGCATGGACTCATCGAACATGCATATGGCTGCTCTGTCAGGAACGAAAGTCATCTCAATCTGGGGTGGTACCGATCCCCTGACCGGCTTTGGCGCATGGCAGCAACCTGACGAATTTGCAATTCGGATCCCGGTTGAAGAGCTGACCTGCAGACCATGCACGGTTTACGGTAAAGGTAAGTGCAGGAGAGATGATCTGGCCTGTATGAACTGGCTGACGCCTGAGATGGTGTTTGATAAACTGATCAATTTGAAAATTTTATAATTTGAAAATGGGATATTGTATATGAAGAATAAACGTCGGAATTTAGTTAATCATTTGATATTCATTTTGTTATTATTCTCGACTGGTTGTTTTCAGAATGAAGTGAGGAGGGCTGATTTTGATCCTGTTGAGCTTGTGAACCCGCTGATGGGCACCGACTCTGATTACCGGTTATCGAACGGCAATACATATCCTGCCATTGCCCTTCCCTGGGGCATGAACTTCTGGACGCCCCAGACACGAACTATGGGAAACGGCTGGGCATATACCTACGACGATAACAAGATCATGGGCATTAAACAGACGCACCAGCCAAGTCCCTGGATTAACGACTATGCAGCATTCTCACTGATGGCTGAGACCGGAACACTTAAGATTAAGGAAGAGGAGAGAGCATCGTGGTTCTCACATAAGGCGGAAGTGGTGAAACCATATTATTACAGTGTATATCTTGCTGATTATGATATTACTGCAGAAGTGACGCCGACAGAACGATCTGCAATTTTCAGATTCACATTCCCGGGAAGTGATTCTTCATTCATCCTTCTTGATGCATATAACAGGGGGTCGATGGTAAAGATAATACCTTCTGAGCGCAAGGTGATAGGATATTGCCGCAACAACAGGGGAGGGGTACCTTCAAATTTTCATAATTATTTTGTGGCTCTGTTTGACGAGGATTTTTCTTCAGCCTGTACATGGCACGGCGATACTCTGGAGCTCAGCAACCTCGGGCAGGAAGGTTATCACGCCGGTGCTGTCCTCCGGTTCAAAACTGCTAAAGATGAGAAGATAAATGTGCGTATTTCCTCTTCATTTATAAGTCCGGAGCAGGCTGAACTCAACCTGAAGCGTGAAACTGACGGGAAGGATTTTGAAAAGGTTAAGGAAGAAGGGAAGAAGATCTGGAACAGGGAGCTTGGACGCGTGAAGGTTGAAGGAGGCACCGCTGATCAGCAGAGGACTTTCTATTCATGTCTTTACAGGATGATCCTTTTCCCGCGAGGGTTTTATGAGATAAATGATAAGAACGACATAGTTCACTACAGCCCTTTTAATGGCGATGTTCTTCCGGGTTACATGTTCACGGATAATGGTTTCTGGGATACATTCAGGGCTCTGTTCCCATTCACAACAATAATGTACCCGAAGCTTAACGCCCACGTAATGGAAGGGCTGGTCAATACATATAAAGAGAGCGGCTGGCTTCCCGAATGGGCCAGTCCCGGACACCGCGACTGCATGATAGGTTCCAATTCGGCTTCGCTGATAGCTGATTCATACCTTAAAGGCATCAGAGGATATGATATAGGAACACTCTATGAAGCTATCATCAAGAATACCAAAAGTGCAGGTCCCCTTTCATCGGTGGGCAGGCTTGGAGCGGAATATTACAACAGGCTTGGTTATGTGCCTTATAATGTGGGCATTAATGAAAATGCAGCCCGCACCCTGGAATATGCCTATGCAGATTTCTGTATCGCTAAGCTGGCGAAGGAACTCAAAAAGCCTCAGGAGGAGATTGATCTCTACGCAAAGCGTGCCATGAACTACAAAAATGTCTTTGATCCCGGCCGGAAGCTGATGCGGGGACGTAATGAAGATGGAACGTTCCAATCGCCTTTCAGTCCGTACAAATGGGGTAGTGCCTTTACCGAGGGCAATAGCTGGCATTATACCTGGAGTGTCTTCCATGATGTTTCAGGGCTTTTTGATCTCATGGGTGGCAGTGAGGCTTTCGTGAGCAAGCTCGACTCTGTATTTGATGTGCCGCCTCTCTTCGATTATTCATATTACGGTGCTGTGATTCATGAGATCAGGGAAATGCAGATAGAGAATATGGGCAACTATGCACATGGGAACCAGCCAATCCAGCACATGATATATCTTTACAATTATGCCGGTGAACCATGGAAGACGCAGTTCCATGTACGCGATGTTCTCGATAAGCTTTATAACTACTCTCCTGCTGGGTATTGTGGTGATGAGGACAACGGCCAGACATCGGCCTGGTATGTTTTCTCGGCATTGGGTTTTTACCCGGTGACGCCCGGAACAGGCGAGTATGTACTTGGTTCACCTTTATTTGACAGGGTGACACTGATGCTGGA
>JAPLDY010000071.1 GCA_026391595.1 Bacteroidia bacterium | reverse complement strand
TGTACACGATCATCGACGGTAAAAAGACAGCATCCGACATTAAGCATGAGATTGCTGATGAAGTGAAAAAGATGCTTGGCAGGGGATTAAAGGTTCCTCATCTGGCCGCTATTCTGGTGGGGGATAATCCCTCAAGTCAGACTTATGTCTCCAATAAAGTCAAAGATTGCGCGGAAGTCGGCTTCCGGTCTACACTTGTCAGATTTGAAAAAGAAATACCTGAAAAGGTTCTTTTAGATAAGATTTCTGAGTTTAATAATAACGAAGATATCGACGGCTTTATAGTACAGCTGCCTTTGCCGGATCATATCTCCGAAAACAGAGTCATAGAATCGATAGACCCCTCAAAGGATGCCGATGGATTTCACCCGGTCAACCTTGGGAAAATGATCCTCGGATTGAATGGGTTCCTCCCGGCTACTCCCTATGGAATAATGGAGCTTATTAAAAGATATGAGATTGCCACTTCTGGAAAAAACTGTGTTGTGATCGGGAGGAGCAATATTGTGGGTAGGCCGGTTAGCATCCTGCTCTCACAGAAAGGAACAGATGCTACAGTGACGGTGGTTCACAGCCGTACAAAAAATATCAGCAATATTGTAAGAGAAGCAGACATCATCATAGCCGCCATTGGATCTCCCGGCTTTGTGAAGGCTGATATGGTCAAAGAGGGCGCCGTTGTTATCGATGTTGGTACCACACGCGTAAGCGCTCCCGGAACAAAAACAGGATTTAAGCTTGCCGGAGATGTCGATTTCGGAAATGTGGCTCCGAAATGCTCATACATAACACCCGTACCGGGCGGGGTGGGCCCAATGACAAGGGTTTCACTTCTTAGAAATACGCTTATTGCTGCTAAAAGCAAGCGATGATCTCAGAGTTATTCTGTAGAAATAGTTACTCCTCTGAAATATAGGTCGAATCCTCCTTTACCACCCGGCCGGTTTGATGAGAACATCAGCAGGGAGTTGGTATAATCGCGCAGATTCCCGATTATTGGTCTGTATTCATCATAAGCCGTATTAATATCCGGGCCCAGATTTTCTGCAGTGCTCCATTTGCCGTGCCTGTTGATAGCGTAATATAGATCAAAACCGCCGAAACCTCCTGGACGGTTGGATGCGAAGACCATAATTTTTTTGTACGCGAATGGACATTTGTCGTTGCTCGAGCTGTTGAGGCTGTCAATCGGTGTGCCGGCGGAATAGCTTCCCCCCAGCCAGGCAGATATATCTGTTTCTGCAGGTCTCTGCTTCAGATAAATATCAAAATTTCCGCTGATGTCAGAAGAGTAATATGCAGTATCCTGGTTTGTATCGAAGCTGATATATGCATCATCCCTTGTTGTATTAAGAAGAGTTGCCGGGAAAGGACCCGTAATGACCGGAAGATCAGAGCTGATTCTCGGATAATTCTTTAAATAAAAGAAATCCAGATCTCCTGCACTATTCTGGGATGATAGAAGAAGATATTCGTACCCGTCAATAGTGCTGAAAAAGCTGTATGGTCCGAAATCATTACGTGAAGTATTAGCCTTTGTTGCCAACGCATTAAGGAATGCATCGGATGAAATTTCTGAAGGAAATCTGAGTACACCGGTGGTTTGATCCCATATAAAGGAGATCACAGCCGGAACCAGGTCAAACTGCCCTCCGGAGCTGGCCCTGTTGCTCGAAAAAAGAATACCTATATTATCATATAGATTAAGATTATAATCATCATAAGCCGAATTAAGATCTGAAAGAGCAATAGCTGCTGTATCCGGTACTGTACCTTTTGGGAATTTAATCGGATTCTCGTCCTTTTTGCATGATGTAAAACAAAGTGAAATAATTAACATGCAGGACATGAGATTAATGCCTGTTTTTAAAGATAATTTCTTCATGGTATGCAGTTGAAAAAAGGTATTAACGCAAAGATATTAAAAATAGTATCAAATGAAAAACCGGGTGGGTGCCCGGTCTTTCTGAGGTAGAATTTAGGTTAATTCTAGGGTAAATTTGGGTATAGGGTAATTAAAACTGCTATTATAATGAGAAGATGGATATTTTGCCCGTGAGGTTGCGTTTGGGCATTAAAAAAAACAGAAAAAAATGATTTGCACATGTATCAATTTGAAATACAGATGTTTAAAAAATTACTTGATTGTTGATAATTGGATTACCCCCCAAATAACCTTGTAAAAATTAGTATTACTTTTGTGAAATAGCGAATATGTGATGGAAGAGGAAAAGTACGGATCCTCCTGGGAAGAGGAAGTGAAGCAGGCCGTTCAGAAATTCGAAAGGATGAAAAGAAATAATGAAAATTATTTCTTTGATGTAATTGAATTTGAATCAATCATAGATTTTTACATTGAAAGCAATAATCCGGCTAAAGCTTATGAAGCTGCAGCGCTTGCAACAAAACAGCATCCCAATTCCGTATCAATCCAGTTGCGGAAGGCCAGGGTAATGCTCGATAAAGGCCGTGCAGTTGAAGCACTCAAAATATTAAAGAGTCTGGAGAATATTGAACCGGGAAACCATGATATTTATATCGCCAAGGGAACTGCATTGGGAATGCTTGGCGATATTCAGGGCGCCAGAAAAATGTTCGATTTTGCCCTGACTCTCGATTCGGATGAAACGGCTAATATACTTTTTTCAATCGTTTCAGTTTTGCAGAACCTGAATTATTATGAACACCTGATACCATATCTGCTGAGACTTATCGTAAAGGAACCCGAATTCAAGGCACATCTGTACGACCTCGCTTATGCTTACGAAAAAGCCGAGGATTTTGAAAACAGCATCGAATTCTACATGAAATATCTTGAGGAGGATCCTTTTTCCGACAGCGCCTGGTATAACCTCGGAATAATTTACAATAAGCTGGATCTGTCTGAAAAAGCACTGGAAGCTTATGACTATGCACTTGCTGTAAATTCACAGAATACATTCGCCCTCTTTAATAAAGGCAATATCCTGAGTAATATGGATCGAAGTGCAGAGGCAATTCCTGTCTATCATGAATATCTTGAGAATGAGCCTGACAGCTTCGAAGCAATGAATTATCTGGCTGAATGTTATGAGAGAACCGGTGATGTTGCACTTGCAAAAAAATATTACCAGGATGCAATCGAACTCGCTCCTGAGTATGCCGATCCATGGTTCGGACTTGGAGTAATTGAGCTCAATACAGGCAATCCAGATGATAGCATTATTTTCTTCAGAAAAGCCGTCAGGCTTGATGATGAGAATCCTGAATACTGGTATCTCCTTGGCAAAGCCCATTACGTCAAAAACGAGATCAAAAATTCACTATCATGCTTCAGGGAAGCCCTGAAACTTGATCCCTATTATGATGATGTATGGCTCGACCTCGGCAAGATAATCCGTAAGGAAGATCTTACTTCAAGAGCTATCCCTTATCTGGAGCATGCTTACAAAGTTGCGGGAGATGTCCCGGGAATTAACTATCTGCTGGCTTCATTCTATCTTCAGTCAGGTAATCCCGATAAGGCTTACAAGCATTTCTCGGCAGCAATTGAAATGGATAAAGATCTGTACAATGATTTCAGGGAGTTCTTCCCGCATCAGGTCCTTTCAAAAAAGATAATCAGGATTCTTAAAAAGATTAACCTGATCTGAGAGTAAATTCTTCATACCTTACAATATTATGAAAAAAGTACTTCCTTTTTTGCCCAAACGTCCCGGAAAACCCAGGAATTCAGGACTTACAATGGTTATGGATAAAGGTCTTAGCATCAGAGAAGCTGAAGACTTCATGTCTGTCGGAAGCAAATACACCGATTTTGTAAAGCTTGGATTCGGTACTTCACTGATAACTCCCGGCTTCAGCAAGAAAATATCCATTTATAAGAAAGCAGGCGTAATTCCGTATTTCGGCGGTACGTTGTTTGAAGCATTCATTATAAGGAATATGTTCAGGGAGTTTGTAAAATTCATTGATAAATATAAGGTCGATCTTGTGGAGGTATCAGACGGCTCATATGATATTGAACCTGAGAAAAAGCTTGAATATATACATAAATTGGCCAGGCATCATACTGTAATATCCGAAGTGGGATCGAAGAAGAAAGAGGTCATATATACACCTGACCAGTGGGTTGCTATGATGAAATCAGAACTGGATGCCGGCTCAGTAAAGGTTATAGCCGAAGCCAGGGAATCAGGAACAACAGGTATATATAACGAAGATGGCTCAATAAATAACAATATAATAAGCGCCATCTCTGAGCATGTCAAACTTGAAAATGTCATCTGGGAAGCTCCTATGAAATCTCAGCAAGCCTGGTTCATAAAGCATTTCGGTGCAAACGTAAACCTTGGAAATATTGCTCCTTCTGAGATCATACCGCTGGAGTCTCTGCGCCTTGGCCTGCGCGGTGACACTTTCTTCCAGTTCCTTCCTGATGATCTGAAGAAGTGATTGTTCCCGCAGGTATTCGAGGTGTGTTACCCAGCTTCCTGCTATGAAAAAATTCGGTCTTATCGGTTATCCTCTTGGGCACTCTTTCTCACAGAAATATTTTACAGATAAATTTATCCGTGAGAAAATTACAGATTGCTCTTACGAGAATTTTCCGATAAAGTCAATTAAGGAATTCCCTGACCTGCTAAGAAATAATCCTGACCTCTGCGGACTCAACGTCACTATCCCTTACAAGGAAGAAATCCTTAAATATGTCAATATCACTGAAGACGTTGTGGATGAGATCGGTGCAGCTAATGTGCTCAGGATCAAAAGGGAAAATGGTAAAACATATATCTCAGCACATAACAGCGATGTAAACGGAATAAAGGATTCACTGGTTCCATGCTCACGGGGGAAAGGCTATAAAGCGCTTATCCTTGGAACAGGTGGAGGTAGCAAGGCTGTCATCTGGACAATCAGAAAAATGGGATGCGAAGCAATCATGGTATCCCGGACAGCCAGGAAAGGAGTTCTTAGCTACAGGGACATTGGTCCCGAAATTCTGGCAAACATTACCCTGATAGTAAATACAACACCTCTGGGAATGTTCCCGGATCTTGATTCAAAACCTGATCTTGACTATTCCCTTCTGAGCAGCAAACATATTCTGTTTGACCTGGTGTACAATCCAGAGATGACGGCATTTCTTAAAATAGGGAAGGAGAGAGGGTGTAAAATAATCACCGGAATGAAGATGTTCCGCTCCCAGGCTGATAGTTCCTGGGAGATCTGGAATGAAAATGAATTATGATTTTGTTCTCCGGTGCATCCCAACGCGCTTTAAGTGATTACCTGGAATGACCTTAGCATCTTAAATTCCAAAACTTAAATTCTTGATGTACTCATAGATGATACTTGCAAATCCTGTAAGAAATATACCTAAAACACAGATCATTAGTCCAAAACGGGTAGGTATATCACTTTTAAATTTCATGACAGGGTTCTCATTTTTGTTAATGAACATTGCCTTAACTACAAGCAGGTAGTAATACAAGGAAATGATGGTATTGAGTACAGCTATCAGAACAAGGAAATAGAATCCCTTTTCGGCAGCCGCAGCGAACAGGAAGAACTTACCGAAAAAACCTGCTACCGGCGGAATGCCTGCCAGAGAAAATAACGCCAGAGTCATTGTCAGGCTCAGCTTGGGATTCGTTTGATACAAACCGTTGTAATCATCGATATTCTCTTTCCCTGTTGCGTTCGAAATGGCTGTTATAACTCCGAATGCTCCAAGATTTGAAAATATGTAGACTATCATGTAATATACCACCGATGTCATACCAGCCTGGTTTGCTCCGATTATGCCAAGCAGTATATAACCTGCCTGTGAGATTGAAGAGAAGGCGAGAAAACGCTTGATATTCTGCTGGCGGATGGCAAAGAGGTTACCTATCGTCATTGTGAGTATGGAAGTAACAAGAATCGTTTTTTGCCACGATTCGATGATAACCGGAAATACTGTATACAGGACGATAATGAAAATGAAAAGAGCAGCTCCTTTGGAAATGACTGATAGAAAAGATGTTATATTGACAGGTGCACCTTCATAGACATCGGCGGTCCAGAGATGGAAAGGTACGATCGAGATCTTGAAAGCCATCCCTGCAAAGAAAAATATGAAGCCAAGTATCTGAAGGCTGCCTCCTGCAAATACCTTCGAAAGATCATAAAAATATAATAACCCTGAAGTCCCGTAGATCATCGATATTCCAAATAAAAGGACACCTGACGATAATGATGAAATCAGTATAAGCTTTATACCAGCCTCGGCCGACTTGTTCTTATAGCGTTCAAATGCCGCAAGTGCTGCTACCGGGATCGTGGCAAGCTCCAGACCAAGATAGAACATCAGGAAATGACCGGAAGAGATCATAAAATCCATCCCAACCAGAGTAGTGAAGATCAGAATAAAATACTCGCTTATCCGCTCCTCGTTTTCAGGTTTCATCAGCCATGTATACGACTGGACCAGAATAATCAGCACTCCGATATCAAGAATGTTCTTCATTAATCTCATCAGCCCGGTTGATATATACATCCCTCCGAAAAGATAACCATCCTCAGATGGGATCATGCCTGCAGCTGTTACTAACGAAAATATGATTATGGCAAAAAATATTACCGACTTCTTTTTTGCAGGGTTCCAGAATATTTCTGCAGCCAGGACTATTATTGCCGCAAGTGTCAGCAGCAGTTCCTGGCGCATCAATAAGAAATCTTGTAGGTTCATATATTTATATTAGCTCAATATCTTAAAATCAAAATAGATTGATCGCCATGATCTTGTCAATTATCGGTTGCATGCTCGAACTGATGGTCGACGAAAGCCAAAATGGTGCCATCCCAATAGCTGCAACAGGAAGTATAAGCGCAATTACTGAAGTCTTTTCATACCACCTGGCATCTCTGAAATTTTCATACTTTGGGTTAGTGACCGGTCCTAAAAGAAGGATTGCAATAACCCTCAGGATGTAAACTGCTGTTATAACTATTGAAGTTATTGCAACAATCGTCACAACCCTGTGAAAGAGATCAGGATGCTGGAAGGCTCCGACAAATATTGTCATCTCAGCAACAAAACCGCTTAATCCCGGTAGTCCAAGTGAAGCAAGGCCTGCAATTACATAGCAAACCGAAAGGAACGGGATCACTTTCATTAATCCACCCATCTCATTTATCAGCCTCGTATGTGTGCGGCCATAAATCATCCCGATAAGGGCAAAGAAAAGTGCTGTCATGAGTCCATGTGATATCATCTGGATCACTGCTCCATTCATGGCAGTCTTGTTCATCATCAGAATTGCAAAGAGAACAAGACCGCAATGGCTGACTGAAGAATACGCATTTATGTATTTAAGGTCTTTCTGGGCGATGGCTCCGAATGCCCCATAGACAACACTTATAGAAGTCAGGATAAGAAAGATCCATGATAATTCTTTTGCGGCCTCAGGCATAAGATAGATAGCCACCCTGAAAGCACCATATCCGCCGAGCTTCATTAAAACTCCGGCGTGCAGCATCGACACTGCTGTCGGTGCTGATGAATGTCCGTCAGGTGACCATGTATGAAAGGGGAAAAGTGCTCCAAGAACTCCGAATCCGACAAATGTAAACGGGAAGAAGGTTCTCTGGGCAGTGATCGGTATTACATATTGCTTTATCTCAAGTATATTGAATGTCAGCTGATTACCGCTGGGGGCAGAGTGCATATAGATTCCAAGAATACCTACCAGCAGAAGTGCAGATGCTCCCATCAGCATGAGTGTCAGCTTCATTGCAGAGTATTCCTTAGGGCCGCTTCCCCAGATGCCTATAAGAAGATACATGGGTATCACTGCCAGCTCATAAAAGAGAAACAGGGTAAAGAGATCTATTGATATAAAGAAGCCGAAGACTCCTGTTGCCAGAAGAATTAACGAGATAAAAAATTCCTTTGTAAGCAACTCGACTTCCCACGATGCAAATATCCCGGCAAATACAACTATCGAGGTAAGGGCTATCATTGCCACGGAGATTCCGTCTACTCCAACCGCATAATGAATATTGAGACTTTTAAACCATACAATATCCTTTATAAAAAGCATCTCACTGATATTGCCTCCCTTGCGCTCTGCAACATACAGGAAGATCAGAACAGCTGCCAATATCAGCTGGATTCCCATACCAATGGCCGCCACCTTCTTTACATTCCTGATATCTTTAACCAGGATGATGCCGGTAATTGTCAGCAGAGGTATTATTATAAACAGGCTTAAAATATCCATAGTGTGATTATAATTTCAATTTATGTCAGCGCCATATATAAACTAATAGTATTACCAGAAATATGACTCCGGAAATATATACAAAGGCATATTGCTGAATTTGTCCTGACTGGAATTTCCTTATCCGGAATGAAGTTACCTGTGTTACGGTGGCTATGGCATTCATGGTTCCATCAACAATATGCCGGTCAAACCATGCAACAGGCTCAGAGATATACCTGAATATTATCTTCTTTGTGATAAAAAGATATAGTTCATCCATATAGAATTTATTGTAAGCCCATTTATAGCCGAGCCTGAATGCTGATGCAACCCTGTCGGGAAGATTTGAGCTCTTGCTGTACATTGCCCATGCTACTGTTATGCCAAGCAGTCCGATGATAACTGAGGGAACAGCTACACCCCAGTCAAGATGTGATTCGAATGGCAGTCCGTCGCTTGTCACAAGTTTATTGAAAGGGATAAAACCTGTCAATGCAGCACCAAGAGCCAGGATAATAAGTGGTATGGTCATTGTCAGAGGGGCTTCATGGGGAGTGTGGTGATATTGTGTTTCTTTTCCCCAGAAAATGCTGAAATATAGTCTGAACATATAGAATGCCGTGAGTCCTGCAACAGCGTACTCAACAGCAAAAAGGAACTTGTTATGTTCGAATGCAGCTGCCAGTATCTCATCCTTGCTGAAGAAGCCTGCAAATAGCGGCACTCCTGCAATCGAAAGGCATGCTATCAGGAACGTTATATGAGTGATTGGCAGATACTTGCGTAAGCCGCCCATATCAGTCATGAAGTTGCTGTGAACGGCATGTATAATTGCCCCGGCTCCGAGGAACAGCAGCGCCTTGAACATTGCATGTGTGAACAGATGAAACATTGAAGCCATGAAGCCAAGTCCATTATGCCCGCCATATCCCGAAACGCCGAGGGCAAGCATCATATAGCCTATCTGCGACATTGTGGAGTAGGCGAGGACCCTCTTGATATCAGTCTGGGTACAGGCAATTACAGCTGCAAACAGCGATGAGAAGGCACCTACATAGGCAATGATATGAAGCGCTTGAGGAGAGGCCATGACATATACCGGGAAAAGCCTCGCTACAAGATAAACACCTGCAACAACCATAGTAGCAGCATGGATGAGTGCAGAAACCGGCGTCGGACCTTCCATGGCATCGGGAAGCCATATATGGAACGGGAACATAGCCGACTTTCCGACACCACCCATATATACAAAGATCATTGACCAGGTTATCACGGAAAGACCCATGAAGGTTGCACCTCCGGTTTTGGCAATGGCGGGCCCTGAAGGATCCGTCAGGGTGATAAAATCAAATGTTTTGGTATAGAATGACAATATCAGGATGCCAATAAGGAACCCGAGGTCGGCAAAACGTGTGACTATAAAGGCTTTCTTCGAGGCCGCAACAGCTGAAGGCTTCTGATAATAGAATCCGATCAGAAGGTACGATGATATTCCCACGAGCTCCCAGAATATGTACATCTGAAATATATTCGGAGCAACAACAAGTCCCAGCATCGAAAAAGTGAATAGGGAGAGAAAAGCAAAAAAACGCTCGTATCCTCTTTCCCCTTTCATATACCCGAGGCTGTAAATGTGAACCATGAAAGAAACGGTGCTGACAACTATCAGCATCATTACGGATATCGGATCAAGCAGGACTCCTATATCAATATGCAGGTTATCAATGAGTTGCAGCCAGGTTATATTATAGGCAATAATCGCTTTGAATCCTTCCCCGTTCTTTGGTGTGCCAAAGAAATAGGAATAGGCAATGATAAATGAAAGCATGGTTATAATTGCCAGTCCTGATGTTCCAAGCAAACCAGAAAGCCGTGGTCCAAGTTTATGTCCGGCCAGCCCAAGGATGAAGAACATCATCAGCGGGATCAGCAGTAACCAGATTGAATATGAGAAGTTTATCATACTAGTATCTTCTGTGTAATTTGATCAGTATTTCATTTCATCTACATCCTCTACATTTATTGTCGTAAACCGCCTGTAGATATTTATGATTATTGAAATTGCGACGGCAGCCTCCGCAGCTGCGACAGCAATGATAAACAGACTGAAGAACATACCGTCGAGCTTGTGCGGGAACAGATAGCGGTTGAAGGCCATAAAGTTGATATTCACAGAGTTCAGTATCAGCTCTGTCGACATAAGGATCGTTATAAGGTTCCTGCGCGTGAGGAAACCATAGATCCCAGTAAAGAACATTATCGTCGCAAGGATAAGAAAATATTGTATTGGTATTCCTGTATTCATCTTGTTACTTTTTTAATGTTTGTGAATCTGAGCCTGACGGCCCACTTTTTTTTGCGATCACTATTGCCGCAACCATGGCCGCTATAAGCAAAACTGAGATTACTTCGAAGGGCAACGCATATCCTTCAAAGCCAGTCCATAGAAGACTCTTGCCAATAAACCTCATGTTCACCTCAGCAGCAGCCTGCTTTGAAGCGGCAAACCTGTGGTCCAGAATTGTAACAATTGTTACAATCGCTCCGCCAATAACTGCAAGGGCGGTAAAGAAAGATTTTTTCCATTCTATAGATTCGAATTTCTGACTGATATGGCTTGTCAGCAAAATTGAAAAGATGATCAGCACCACAATTCCTCCGGCATAAAGCGTCAGCTGAATAGCTGCAAGGAACTGGTAATTCAGCATAAAATAGAGACCCGAAGTGGATACAAGCACGAACAGGAGATAGACGGCAGCCCGCAGTATTTTACGGCTGGTGACTGTCAGGATTGAGAACGTGACAATCATGACAGAAAATAGTATAAACATGATCTGGTTTGCTGTCATTTTAAACTCCTTTCATTATCTGAGATCCCGGTTTATTCAATTGTTTTGTCAATAATTCCTTGTTAAAAACGGCATGCTCAAACTCCTGAGAAAAAGCCAGGGCATCTGAGGGACATGATTTCACACAAAGAGCGCAGAAAGTGCATTTTCCAAGATGGTAAATATGCTTGTCGATGGCTTTCCTGGTTTTTCCGTCTTCTGTAGTTATAGTCTTGCTAATCACTTCAATCGATCCGTTGGGGCAATTAATCTGACATATACCGCAACCAGTGCATTTATGCTCATTTTTTTCGTCATGCGGCATAATCAGGTCGCCCTTGAACCTATCAAACATTACAAGGTCCTTCCTGTTATTGGGATATTTCTGAGTGACAATTTTTCCCGGGCTGAAAAAGTACCGGTTGGTGACACTCATTCCTTTCAGGAGCGACCAGATGCCGTCTGCTATTCCTTTAAAATATTGAACTACACTATTCATAAAAATGTATTTTTTTCGGTTTCACGGATCAGAAATGCCATCCCATGAGAACCAGAAAAGCCATAATCAGTACATTAACAAGGTTTATCGGAAGCAGATATTTCCATTCCAGTGTCAGAAGCTGGTCGATCCTGAGACGTGGAAATGTCCATTTGAGCAACATAATAAGGTATATGATAAAGAAAGTCTTACCCAGGTACCAGATGAATGGCGGAATAATATCCATAATTTTGTTGAAACCTTCCCAGCTGCCAATATGAAGTGGCATCCACCCGCCGAGGAATATAGTTGATGCGATAGACGCAACAATGAACATGTTAATGAATTCTGCAAGGTAGAAGAATGCAAATTTCATCCCTGAGTACTCGGTGTGATAGCCTGCGGTAAGTTCTGATTCTGCTTCAGCAAGGTCAAATGGTCCGCGGTTTGTTTCGGCAGTGCCTGAAATGATGTATATTATAAAAGCTATGAAAGCCGGAATGTGTCCTTTGAATATGAACCATCCTGTTCTCTGAGCTTCAACGATGACTGAAAGCTGCATTGATCCTGCAAGGATAACCATTGTGATGAGTGCAAGTCCCAGGGACAATTCGTAGCTCACTATCATAGCACCGCTTCTCATTGCTCCGATAAGTGAATATTTGCTGTTGCTTGACCATCCGGCAAGCAGAACACCTATTACACTCATCGACGAAACTGCAATCACATAAAATATACCGATGTTGAAATCAATGGCGTGCAAACCTTTTCCAAACGGAATAGCTCCAAGAACCATAAAGTTAACTATGATTACAATGTATGGTGCCAGGTTAAACAGGAAGCTGTCTGCATTCTTGATGGGAATGAGTTCTTTGAAAAGGAGCTTTATCAGGTCCGCAACTGTCTGAAAAATCCCGTATGGTCCTATTCTGTTTGGCCCAAGCCTGTTCTGGATGAATGCACATACTTTTCTTTCCCAATACACCAGGAAAAGGCCGACAACTGCATAGAAGAGAAGGAAAAGAATGCCTACTATCACCATCTCGGTTGTCACAGCCCAGAATGGTGACATCGAACTTCTGAGTCCTTCGTCTATTGACTTTGTAAATGGTGTAAAATCATAGAAGATTTTCCACCAGGGCTCCGAAGTCATTAATATATTTTGAACAGCCATTCCTATATATTATTTCAATTACCAATAATAACTCTAAGTACTCTAGGCACTCCAAACTCCTACCTGTCAATATCCGGAATTACGAAGTCTAGCGAGCCTGCTATTGCTACAAGATCCGCAATTTTAAATTCCTTTGAGATATGATTGAGAACTCCCAGATTGACAAAGTTTGGTGATCTGAATTTCATTCTGAAAGGATACTTGTTTCCATCGCTTACGATGAATACATCAAGTTCTCCGCGTGCAGTTTCAACTTTCTGGAAATATTCTCCTTCAGGTAATTTGAGAACAGGTTTCATTTTTACAGTGTAGGGGCCTTCAGGAATATTATCAATAAGCTGTTCAATAATATTCATAGACTCTTTCATCTCTTCGATCCTTGCGAGGTACCTGTGATATGTGTCTCCCTCTGTAAACAGGACCTCATTGAATTTTACCCTGTCGTAGGCACTGTATGGATCATGTTTCCTGATATCACATGAAAATCCTGATGCTCTGCCCGAGGGTCCTGTAACACCATAGGAAACAGCATCTTCCAGCGAAAGTTTTCCGATTCCAATGGTACGTTCACGAAAAATCACATTCCCGGTAAGAATAGCGTCATATTCCCAAAGTATTGATCTGAAGTATTTTATAAAATCATTTACCCTTTTCTGAAAATTGGGATGGATATCATACATCAATCCGCCGGGACAACTGTAACTGACGATCATTCTGCCTCCGGTTGTTTCTTCAAAGATATCAAGTACCTTCTCCCTGTCGCGAAGACCGTAGAAATAACAAGTCTGACCTCCCAGATCCATGCCATAGGATGCCCAGAATAATTGATGCGACTGGATTCGGGTAAGCTCTGCCATGATTGTTCTTATAACCTTCACTCTTTCCGGGATCTCAATTTCAAGTGCCTTTTCAACATTAAGGCATACTGCTTCATTGTTTATATGTGCTGAGAGATAATCCATTCTGTCGGTAAGGTGAATTATCTGAGGATATGTTAGACTTTCGCACATCTTTTCTATACCCCTGTGAATATAACCGATATGGGGTACAACATTTTTGACTGTTTCACCTTTAAGAGAGACAACAAGCCTAAGCACTCCATGTGTTGAAGGGTGCTGGGGACCCATATTTATCAAATACGGTTCGTCCTCGTTGATGGCTGTATTTAATACCTGTTCTTCCATAAATTAACTAGTAGCGATTTCAGAATCATCAACATAGTCCTTCCTCAGAGGAAATCCCCATGAATCGTTCAGAAAAAGCCTTCTGAGGTCAGGATGATTGGTAAACCTGATTCCCAGAAGGTCATAAACTTCTCTTTCGAGAAAATCTGCTGACTTCCAGATATCCGTAACAGAATCAAATTCAGGATTTTGCCTGTCAGATGTACGGACTTTTATGACTATTTCATGACTATATTTTGTTGAGCGAAGATGATATATGGCACCGAAATCCGTCATATAATCCATTCCCGTGATGCATACCAGGAAATCAAAGCATAATCTTTCATCCTCCTTAAGTTTCAATGCAAGATCATGAAGCCCGGAAGGGGATATTGCAGCTTCGGTAAATTGCCTGCCCTCTCTGATCTCGCACTCAAATCCAAGAGTCTTAAGATATTCTGCGAGTTCCGTTTTATTCATTCTTTTAAATATTGTTTATTTTGTAGTGTGCTCGGCAGAGCGCTTTCTTCTTGATTTTATATTCTCAGTTTCAATTTTCCTCTGAAGCTGGAGCATACCATATAATAGCGCTTCAGGGCGGGGAGGGCAGCCCGGGATGTAAACATCAACAGGAAGTATAAGATCAACACCATTAACCACGCTATATGATAGTTCGGCGAAAGGTCCGCCCGAAACGGCACATGCTCCCATTGCGACTATATATTTAGGCTCTGACATCTGATCGTACAGGCGCTTGAGGACAGGAGCCATCTTCTTTACTATTGTACCAGCAACCACTATCACGTCTGCCTGTCTGGGACTTGCCCTGTAAACTTCCATACCGAAGCGGGCGAAATCATGCCGCGGAGCGCCCGTAGCCATCATCTCAATACCGCAACAGCTGGTTGCAAATGTGAGTGGCCACAAGGAACTTTTTCTTCCCCAGTTAATTACATCGTCTATTGTTGTCAGAAAAACATTTGCTCCAGATTTCCTTAAAAGTTCAAGGCTTTCATTGTCCTTGAATTCTTCATATTTCATTCCTTTTATTCCCATATAAGCGCATGTTTTTTCCAGGCATAGAGAAGACCCAGCCCAAGTATAAAGAAGAAAATAACTATCTCAACAAATGCTGCCATCCCAATTTCCTTCATCACTACAGCCCATGGAAAGACAAGAACAGTCTCTACATCAAAAACAAGGAATAGTATTGCGAACAGATAATAACCTACATTGAATTGAAGCCATGTCACTCCCTGTGTGGGAATGCCGCATTCATAGGGCTCAAATTTCTGTGGATTCGATGATCGGGGAGCAATTATCCAGGAAAGGATTAACACCACACCCACAAAGAGTGCTCCGACAAGGAAGAAAAGTATCAGCCATTCTTGTTTCATAGAACCAGATTTTAGATTTCAGGCCGGACAAAAATAGAAATTCTTTTAATTGTTGTGAAATAATTAACATCAAACTATTATGATAATTATCACATTGAAAATATCGAATCAGGATACTCGATTCCGACAAGTAATAATCCTTTTGCCGGGGCCGATTTACCGGCCTTGCAGCGATCTTTCGCCATGATTATTTCTTCAAACTGCTTTGCTGTCATTTTACCGGCGCCAATTTCCACCATTGTACCCACAAGCGCTCTTACCATATTCCTCAGGAACCTGTCTGCCTTAATGGTAAAAACCAGCCTGTCGTCGGCCTCTTCCCATACTGCAAAGAAGATCCTGCATAAGTTTGTTTTGGTATCCGAATGAAGTCTGCTGAAACTTGTAAAATCATTGTAGTTCAAAAGCAGTCCGCAGACCTCATTCATTGCATTTATATCCAGTTTGCCATGAATGAACCATGAGTCTTCATCCCAGAACGGATCCTTGGTCCTTGAGATGTTATAGCGATATGTTCTGGATATAGCGTCGAACCGGGCATGTGCCTCAGGAATTACTCTCAGGATCTTTGAGACCGAAATATCTTTTGGAAGGTAGCGGTTCAGCCTGTATGCCAGGTTCTTCTTATTTATGAGGTCTGGTGATACGGAATCAAAATGAGCACAGAAAACCTTTGCATGAACTCCTGTATCTGTTCTTCCTGCTCCGGTGGTAGCTATCTTTTCATTCAGTATTGTGGTGAGAGCTTCATCGAGGATCTTTTGAACAGTCACAGAATTAGGCTGTACCTGCCAGCCGTGATAGGAGGTCCCTTTATAGGAAATAAATATGAAGTATCGCGTTTTCACGGGAATGTTTATGCAAATATAGCTATTGATAATTATTCGGCCCGATATCTTTGAAAATCGATCTTAAAATGTAATTTTACTTCTTCCATAAAAATCAACTTGTTAAACCAGAAACATACATGATGACGGAACAAAAAAATACACAGGCAGCCGGAATGGCCTTTATGGGAATGATATTCTTCCTGTTCGGCTTCGTTACTACCTTCAACATTACGCTCGCTGATAAATTCAAGGCAGTATTTGAACTGTCGAACTTTCAGGCTCAGCTGGTTAACGGGGCTTTTTTCTTCACCTATTTTCTATTATCCTTTACTGCAGGAGGCATAATTAAAAAGATCGGTTATAAGTCAGGTGTTATTCTTGGTCTTGTGCTTGTTGCCCTTGGAAGCTTCCTCTTCTTCCCTGCTGCCAGGGCTTTGTCATTTCCATTCTTCCTGTTCGCCATCTTTATAATGGCAGGCGGTGTTGTATTCCTCCAGGTTGCTGCCAATCCGTATGTTACAGCCCTGGGCGCATCTGAAACAGCTTCCGGAAGGCTTAACCTCACACAGGCTCTTAACTCTATCGCAACATACCTTGCACCTCTTGTGGCAAGTGCATTCGTATTTAAAGCAGGTGCAAAATTGCTTACACCCTCAGAGGCCGCCAATCAGGTTCCTGTACCTTTTCTTATTATAGGGATTGTAGTACTTGTCATTGCAATAGCAATATATTTTCTTAAGCTTCCGGAGATCTCAACTCAGGGTGTGGAAAAGAAAAGCGTATGGAAATACCCTCATGTTATCCTTGGTGCAGTCGGTATTTTCTGTTATGTTGGTGCTGAAGTAGGAACAGCAGCCATGCTCCAGAGATATTTCCAGGAAGCATTGCATATGGTTCAGATGGATGCAGCCAAGATGATCGCACTTTACTGGGGAGGCAGCATGGTTGGAAGGTTCTATGGATCATTTATGCTTTCAAATACCTCTAATTCAAGAAAATACCTGTATGCGGTCCTGGTTGTGGCGCTAGCCGTGTTTGTTGGATGGTTTGTAAGGCACAATATAACTGACGGTCTTATCTTTGCAGGTATCGCTGTCATCAACTACCTGGCAATTCAGCTTGGCAAGGGCAAGACGGCAAGGTCGCTTGCAGTATTCGGACTGGTTGCAGCACTTCTTCTCGTTGTCGTAATGGCAGCCGGAGGAAATGTCATCCTCTGGGTGGGCCTCTCCATCGGTTTCTTCAACTCCATAATGTTCCCCAATATCTTTTCACTTGGTGTTGACGGACTCGACAAGGGTGAACTCAGCATGGCCTCAGGCCTCATCAACACTCTTATAGTCGGTGGTGCGATCATCCCGGTACTTATGGGTGTTGTTGCCGACGGACTAGGAGTCAAATTTGCGTTTATACTTCCGATCATTTGCTACCTGTATATCGTATTTTATGCACTGGCAGGAAGCAAACATAAATAGGTAACCTAAATTGGATCGGGATTTACTGTTAAAGAGAGGCTGTCTTATTATTTCATCAGACAGCCTCTATGCATAATTACACGACAATTATTATTTTTACAATCATCAACTCAAAAACTTTATAAAATGGCAACAACAGAGACTCTTATCGCAAAGATCAATAATGGCGACAACAAGGCTTTCCGCGAATTATATGGGACCGACCCGGCTGAACTGAAAAGAAATGCAAAGAGATATGCCGGCCTTCTTAAGATGTTTAACAAAGAGTTCGGTAAAAAGGATGTCGATTTTTATAGTTCGCCGGGACGTACCGAGATAGGCGGTAACCATACCGATCATAACTGGGGAAGGGTTCTTGCCGGTGCCGTAAACCTCGATAATGTAGCCGTTGCAGGTAAGAATAATACCAATACCATCAGGATCTTTTCTGAGGGCTATCCTAAATTCATTGTGGATCTTTCTTCCTTAAAACCTGTAAAAAGCGAAAGGTTTTCCTCTGCTGCCCTTGTAAGAGGTATCTGTTCGCGGTTTAAGGAACTTGGGTATGCCATTGGCGGATTTGATGCATGTATCGATGGCGGTGTTCCAAAAGGATCAGGATTAAGCTCATCAGCTTCTTTTGAAGTCCTCATCGGAGCAATACTGGATCAGCTCTTTAATAAAGGAAAAGTAGATCCTATCCGGAATGCAATAATCGGCCAGTACTCTGAGAACAACTACTTTGGCAAGCCATGCGGTCTTATGGACCAGACGGCTTGCGCTATGGGAGGACTTATAACCATTGATTTCAAGGATCCTTCAAAACCTGTAGTGAAAAAGGTTAATTTCGATTTTGTTGCAACAGGATTCTCCCTGGTCATTACAGATACCGGAGGCAACCATGCTGATCTGAACGACGAGTATGCTTCTCTGCCTATCGATATGAAGGCAGTGGCTGCAGAGCTTGGCGCCAAAGTATTGCGCCAGGTAAGCATTGAGCAGGTACTGCAGATTATACCTAAAATCCGTAAGAAAGTTGGCGACCGCGCCATTCTGCGTGCTATTCACTTCCAGGGCGATAATCAGCGGGTTGTGGATGAGGTGGCTGCTCTTGAAAAAAATAACTTTAAAGCTTTCCTTGGAATGGTCGTTGATTCCGGATACAGTTCCTATATGTATAATCAGAATATCTATCCTGTGAATAATATCAGGGAACAGGGTGTTTCTCTTGCGCTGGCATTGAGCGAATTGGTTCTAAAAGGACATGGTGCATGGCGTGTTCACGGAGGCGGTTTTGCAGGTACTATTCAGGCATTTGTTCCTAAGAAATTGCTTAAAAAGTATATTACAACAATTGAACATGTCTATGGTAAAGGATCATGCAGGACGCTATTCATAAGGCATCAGGGTGCAGGAAAAGTAAAGCTTTAATCAAATAATGAATAATCACGTATTATCCAATTTAAGATCAGATATGAATATCATCCGGGAAGAATCATTTAAAAGTGTGCATAAGGGTAAGGCGACCTCCCTTCATACGTTGAAGAATAAAAACGGGCTCGTTGCACAGGTTACAAACTATGGCGCGATCATTGTCAGCATATTTGTCCCGGACAGGAGCGGAAAGATGGCAGATGTCGTTCAGGGCTATGATACCATAAAAGAGTACATCGACGGAAACGGTCCTTATATGGGCGCTGTCTGCGGACGTTGTGCAAACCGTATTGCTAAAGGAAAATTCATCTTGCATGATAAAGAGTTTACCCTGGCAGTTAATAACGGGCCCAATCATCTCCACGGCGGTATAACCGGGTTCAACAAGGTTGTCTGGGATGTTGTGAAAACATCATCTTCTGGTGTGAAAATGGAATATGTTTCAGCAGACATGGAGGAGGGGTACCCTGGAAAGGTAAAAGTTACAGTTACATATACTCTGACCGATAACAACGAACTTCAGATTGATTACCATGCGGCTACCGATAAATCAACGGTGTTTAATCTTGCATCTCATTCCTATTTCAACCTTGCCGGTGAAGGATCAGGAAGCATCTATGATCAGGAATTAATGATCAACGGTGATTTCTTTACACCTACAGATGAAACAAATATTCCTACCGGTGAGATATGCAGCGTTAAGGGAACGCCAATGGATTTTACTTCTCCAAAGAAGTTCGGAGCAGATATTGACAAAGAGGATATCCAGCTGAAATATGGTGCAGGCTATGACCATAACTGGGTTCTGAGACACCGCACTGGTACACTTGGCCTTGCTGCAGTGGCTCTAGATCCAAAATCCGGACGAGTGATGGAAGTATTTACCACTCAACCGGGAGTTCAGCTCTATACTGCAAACTGGATCGATAATGAGACGGGTAAAGAAGGGAAGAAATATCAGCGGCGATGGGCCTTCTGCCTTGAAACACAGCATTTTGCAGATGCGATCAACAAACCTCATTTCCCAACCACTATTCTAAATCCTGGCGAGGAGTATAAACACAGCTGCGTTTATAAATTCAGTGTCAAATAACACAATCACCAATCACTAATCACATAAAACCTGATACTATGACTAACAATAAAAACAACTATCTGTTCCCACTGATCGTGATGGCTTCACTCTTCTTCCTGTTCGGCTTCATCACAACCATGAACAACTCTCTTATCGATTACCTTAAGAGTGCTTTCAATCTTAACGAAGTTGAAAAACAGTTGCCTAACACATTCTTTTATGGCGCATATATCCTGTCAATCCCTGTCGGATATCTGTTAAACCGCATCGGCTATAAAAATGGCGTGCTTGCCGGACTTGGACTTGTGAGTATCGGATTCTTCCTTTGCATACCTGCAGTAGCAATGGGATATGTGCCATTCCTTTGCGCCGTTTCGGTATTTGCCATAGGCGTGGTATTGCTTCAGGTAGCAGCTAATCCTTATGTAAACGCTTTAGGCACTCCTGAAACCGCTGCAAGCCGCCTGACACTGACTAATGCTCTTAATTCACTTGCGACCGTTATCGCCCCGTTATTTGTATCAATGCTGATAGTATCAGCTAATACTGGAGGAGCTTCAGATCCCAAAACTGTTCAGGGACCTTTTGCAGGTATAGGTGTTGCCACTCTGATTATTGTCGCTGTAATGTTCTTCCTGAAACTTCCTGAGATAAAGGAAGGAGAAGTCTCAGAGGGAGGACCTGTAAAACATTATAAATCAAGTGCATACAAATACATGCATTTGTGGCTCGGTTCACTTGCAATCTTCTTTTATATGGGTATTGAAATTGGCATCCCAAGTTTCTTTGCCGATTATTCAAGCAAACTCGGGTTCAGCTTCAATGCTGAAATGAGGACACAACTTCTGGCATATTACTGGTTAGGATTGATGGTAGGCCGTATTGCAGGCATCTTTATCCTTCGCAAATATTCTGCCAGAACAATACTCAGCTTCAATGCCATCTTTGGGGCAGTAATGCTTCTTCTTTCTCTCGTTCTTGGCAAAATGGGAGTGGACAAAGTTGCACTGGTATTATTCCTTGGCACTGGTCTTATGCACTCAATCATGTGGCCATGCATTTACAATCTTGCCCTGGAGGATCTTGGTCCTCACTCAAAAGTGGGCTCTGGTGTAATTGCTACTTCAGTTATCGGGGCAGCAATTCTTCCGATAATGATGGGTGGGATTCAGAAAAGTGTTGGACTGATCGTTGCAATCTGCTGTCTGTTTCTATATTATGCATATATTACCTTCTTCGCGGTAAAAGGATCGAAGATAAGATAATATGGTAAAACGAGGTTTTGCGAGTGATAACAATTCCGGTGTGCATCCGGATATTCTGAAAGAACTCGCTGCTGTTAATACCGGCCATGTTATCGGGTATGGTTCAGATATTTATACTGAACAAGCAAGACAGCTGTTTAAAGAACAGCTTGGTCCTGATACCGAGGTATTCTTTGTATTTACCGGTACGGCAGCAAATGTATTGGGTATCAGCACAATCACGCGTTCATTTAATTCCCTGATTGCTGCCGATACTGCACACCTTGAAACGGATGAGTGCGGTGCTCCGGAAAAATTCACAGGATGTAAAGTACTGACGGTAGCTACTCCTGACGGTAAGATCACGCCCGGGATGATTGCAAAGCATTTGCACGGATTCGACTTTGAGCATCATGCCCAGCCTAAGGTTATCTCTATTACCCAGTCCACGGAGATGGGAACTGTCTACAGTGTTCCTGAGATCAGGAAGCCGGCCGATCTGGCTCATTCTATGAACATGTATCTCCATATGGATGGAGCGAGGACTGCAAATGCGGCAGTCTCACTCGGTTTGCCATTCAAATCTTTTACAACAGATGCTGGCGTTGATGTATTATCTTTCGGTGGAACGAAAAATGGAATGATGATGGGGGAGGCGGTCTGCTTTCTTAAACCCGGCCTCTCTGCAGATTTTAAATATATAAGGAAGCATGGGATGCAGCTTGCCTCAAAGATGAGGTTTATCTCCGCTCAGTATATTGCTTATTTCCGGAATGATCTATGGAAAAGCTGTGCGTCCCATTCAAATGCCATGGCTTCAGTTCTTGCCAATAAGTTAAAGGAAATAAAGCAGATAAGGATTACACAGCCTGTTCAGTCAAATGGAATATTTGTTATTATTCCTAAAGCTGCTGCCGGGGAGGTCAGTAAGCATTATTTCTTTTACCCATGGAATGAAATAACCTCAGAATACAGGCTCATGACCAGCTGGGATACGACTGAGGAGGATATACAACAATTTGTGGACTTATTAAAAAAGGAACTGAATTAAGAACCCCTGCCATCAGCCAGACGGCTGATGGCTGCCCCCTAAAGGGGGCTTAAATCAATAACCAATTTAAAATTTGTTCTGAATTTAGCCCCCCTTTAGGGGGGATGGGGGGCAGGAAAAGAAAAAAGGGCTCCGAATTTCGGAGCCCTTTTTATATAATCAATAAAATGATTGTTACTTAAGCGTGAAGGTAATAGGTACCATGTACCAGACAGGAACCGGCTTGCCGCCCTGTTTACCAGGCTTAAATGTAGGAAGTGTGGAAACAACTCTCATTGCTTCCTTATCAAGTTCAGGATCAACGCCTTTTAATACGCTTATCTGACTGACAGTACCCTTGGATGTCACACAGAACCTTACAATTACCCTCCCCTGGATGTTATTTTCCTTGGCAACTTCAGGGTAGTTGGTATGCTCACCGATATAAGTAAGAAGAGCAGCATCTCCGCCCGGGAACATCGGCATCTCCTCAACAACCACGAATGGTTCGGGTTCAGCTTCTACCTCCTGAACTTCTTCTTTAACTTGCTCTACTGCTTCGACATACTCTTCGTTTACTACATCAGTTGATGCCTGGTCAGCTGTCATAAGCTGAACCATGTCTTCAGGTTTTACTGAGTCAACGACTACCGGAGCTACATATCGGTTCTGTTGAACTGTCTCAGCTGGCGGAGGTGGAGGTGGAGGGGGAGGAGCCAACTGTTCGGCAGGAGTTTCCAGATTTTCCATCACCATTTCAAGCTGTCTCTCCTCACGTTTCTTCTTGCTCTCCATAGCTTTTGCATAGAGATGTGGAGTAATTACAGCAGTACCCAAAAGCAGAATTCCCACAAGCATACCAATCAGGACATTGCGGTTGTATTTTTTTCTTAGACTGTATGCACCGTACTCCTTGTTCCTTATTTCGAAAACAATGTCGTTAAAGGTTGGAGCTTTTTCTTTACTAGCCATCTTAATTTGGGTTTAATAGTTAATTGGTCGAAGTTGCAGGCGCATTGCCAACGGCTAATTCCACCATTTTATCTTCATACCATGCTATGTCAACAAAATTATAACGGGCTATTCCGCAGATATTCATTTCATCCATGATATCCACAAAGTTACCGTAACTAGCTTTTTTATAAGCTTTTATAAGCACAATAGGACCAGTATCATCATCGGTCTTCAGTTTTCTGATCGAACCTGCTAAAGAATCCTGCGTAAGAACCAGCTCTCCTTTGATCACCTTATCATTTAAATCGGCAATCTTCCTTGCAAGAGTCCTGTTTTTGTCAAGCAACAACTGGCGAATGCCCTTGTCGCTGTAGTCAAGCTCTGCTAGAGGAGGAAAGATGTTACTATTATATTCCGCTGGCTCAACTGAGCCCGGATACCAGAAAATTCTGTCATCAGGACCCAGGATGATATTTACAGTACGACTTTTTGCGACCGCAGGCTGCCGTTGATTCGGATCATCGATCTTCTCAGGAAGAACAATCTCCATAACCTTGGCTTTAGCGAAAGCAGTGGTCAGCATAAAGAATGTGATCAGCAGACACATAAGGTCAACCATCGGTGTCATATCGATATGCGGTGCGTGTTTCTTAGCTTTCTTCTTCCCGCCTTTTGCCTTTTCCTCTTGAATTATCTCTGCCATATCACTGTTGTATTTCGTCTATGTTAATCTTAATAGCTTCAAGGCTCGTAATCAGCATAAACTTGTTGACTTTCTTATCCTGAAGATTATCCAGTACTTTCTTAACTGCCGGGAAAGGGGCGTTAGCATCACCTTTTATACAGGCATTTATGTTCGGATTTACCTGACGTGCGCAGAGTATCCACATTGCAAGTTGATTATCAAGGGAATCCGTTGGAATGCCAACCTGGAAAGGATTTCTGTCCTTAATATTCTTTCCTGCAAGAAACTCCTTCATCTTCATAATGGGAACACCCATGGATGACGGATATTTCTCAAATTCCCTCAATTCTGCTTCAGTAAACTCGATACCGTACCTTTTCCCCATCTCAGTAAGGATTTTGGGTCTGAATTTCCATGCTGTGTCAGGTCCATTATCCATATTAATGAAAACCTTTTCGTCAGCAGAAACAAGAAAAGTAATGGTATTAAAATCAGGAGTAGGTTTTTCTGATATTGAGAAAGGCGTATCAACATTGGCCGGTTCGGTCTGTCTCATTGTTGCGGTCAGCATCAGGAATGTCAGGATCACGCAAAATGTGTCGACCATCGGCGTCATGTCGATTCTTGGCGACTTTGTTGGTAATTTAATCTTTGGCATTAGTTTTTTTCAGTTAGATGATTAGACCAAAAGATAAATTTAAATTATTCTTTCTTCAGCGACGCAGCAAAACTCTGTGTCAGGCTGAACCCTGATTCATCAATCTTAAATGTGTATGAGTCAATCATTGATGAAAAAAAGTTGAATGCTATAATTGAAAGTGTAGATCCAGTTATACCGAATGCTGTATTAACAAGAGCTTCTGAAATACCTTCTGCAAGAGCAAGAGCGTCAGGAGCGCCTGATTGTGCAAGAGCACCGAATGCACGGATCATACCAAGAACTGTTCCGATAAGACCGATAAGCACTGATATTGATGCAAGGGTTGAGAAAATAACCATGTTCTTTGAAAGCATCGGCAGCTCAAGAGCTGTAGCTTCTTCGAATGATTTCTGGATAGAAAGGATCTTCTGGTCTTTCTCAAGCTCTTTATCTTTCTGAAGGTCGCGATACCTTATCAGACCAGCTCTCATAACATTTGCGAGTGAACCTCTCTGCTTGTCGCATGCCTCAATTGCTTCTTCAATTTTATCTTCATTGAGAAGACCCTGAAGCTTGTGAACAAATGAATTGATCCTTCCTTTTCCTTTAGCCCTGGTGAGAGTAATAGCTCTTTCAATAATGAAAACGAAAAGAGAAAGAACGCAGGTCATAAGAATTGGAACAATGAAACCACCCCTGTATATGATACCCAGGTAGTCTCCCTGAAGTGCTTGTCCTTCATTATTACCTCCTTCGAAGTGAATTGGATTACCCATTATATTGTCGAACAATAATTTGGATACCACAAATGCTATTAAAATAGCACCAAATGCAAATATGTTTGACATTG
The DNA here is from genome assembly GCA_026391595.1 of Bacteroidia bacterium. GTDB lineage: Bacteria > Bacteroidota > Bacteroidia > Bacteroidales > VadinHA17 > LD21. Next base: position 13,592 of record JAPLDY010000071.1, on the reverse strand, counting down.
CATCTTTGAACGAACTTCCTTGTTTACTCATTTTTATCGATTTGTTTAGGTTTAAGATTTTACAATTCGCAAATATATAGTTTCAAATGTTTTTTTCCAACATTGGTTAAAATTTTGTTGATCTTTTAATCATTCCGGTTTTAAAACCTCAATATGAAAGACCTTTATAACATCGGAACCCCTATCCTGAAATTCAATATTCAGCTGGCATTTTATGCAATTATTTTTCGAGTACTACATTATAAATCCTCGACTTCGTAACGGGTATCTCCTTTGAAGCATATCCCTTTGCGCTGATTACCAGTATTTCAGAAGACTGCGAGATTTCGAATTTGTACTCTCCCTTGGCATTAGTGAAGGTTTCTGCAGCAGTATCCTTGATTTTTACCGAGGCAAAAGCTATCGGCTGGCCGGCAGCATTTTTTACAGTTCCCTTGATCTCATTCGGATTTATGCCCGTCTTAACCTTTGCAATATATTCCTGCACCCAACTCCTGCTGGCTTTTGCCTGAGCGTTATTGGGTTCAAGAGCAAGGATCTTATCATAAGCCTCAAGGGCTCTTCCAAGGATGGCAAGCTTTCCTTCAATTGTCTTGTCTTCAAGAACAACTTTATATGATTCCAGCTGCCCAAGCCCGTTATACCCCTTTATCTTGTTATCCTTGTTTCTCGGATCAAGGTTTATCATCCTGTTGTAATATGATCTTGAAGCGCTGTAATTACCCTTCTCGGAGTAGTACCAGCCAAGGTACCCAAATGCTTCCATCATCTCAGAGTTGTTCTTTAAAGAGTCTTTAGCGGCTACGGAAATGACCTTTTCAAACTTAGGTTTTGCAACACCTGTCTTGTAATCAGGATCCATCTTTGAATATGTACGGGCACTCCACACATAAGCATCGAGGTACTCAGGATTCTTCCTGATAACTATATTGAATACTGAATCTGCGGATTTCAGGTTGTTCCCATTGTTATATGCTCTTCCAACCTTCATGTATGCAGGAATATCATCTTTTGCAGGATCTATTATCTTTCCCCAGGTCTTTGCTGCATCATCATACTTCTTGAATGAGTAATAGTTTTGAGCAAGCTCATTCCTTAGGGCATTGTCCTGAGGTTTAAGTTCAATTACTTTTGCATATTCACGGAATCCTCTGTCAAGCTCTTTCTCAGAAGCTGCGACATTTGATTTGAGATTATCGTATTTTGAAGTAAGCTCGTCAAGTGCAGGTTTAAGTTTGGTCTTATCAGCTGCAGTTGCCGAATTATATTTCGATTTGCTTTTCTGGAGCTGCTGTTCAAGATTTCCAAGCTCCTCCGTCATCTTGGGCAGGTCCAGGTTCTTCTTCATAATGATCCTTGCAACATAATGGTGGTCTTTTGGAAGAATTCTGTCCTCCGGAACCTTTTCAAAAAGTTTGTCCATATATTCCAGAGCCTTTTTGTAATCCGGATTTTTCTTATCGCAGTAGGAGTAGCCTGCCAGACGGTTCATATAAGCCCTTGAATCGTCTACTGCAAGTATCTCCTCCACGTTCTTGATAACCTCTTCATAATCACCTGCATAGAACAGAGAGTTCACGTATCTCGTTTTTGCAGGAATGTTGCCTGCTGTCAGCTCGAGATATTTTTTAAAATTTGTTTTTGATTGTTCAAGTCTCTGGGCCATCCAGTAAAGCTGTCCAAGTTCGCGGTATGCCGGTGCATAGTTGGCATCAAGAGCGATTGCTTCCTCAAAATACGGAATTGCAACCTGAAGATTTTTCCCTCTTACATATATATTTCCGATCTTCATATTCGCAGTAGGTGACTTGGGATCAGCGTATTGTGCGAGGTTGTAATTCTTTATTGCATTTGAACCATCAATGGCCATGATGTATATATCACCTGCGATCAGGTAGATCTCGGGGTTCTTTGAATCAATTATTACAGCCTGCCTTATTAATGGAAGTGCAGCCGCTGTGTCAACCTCGCCATTATTTATATACGACTCTGCAATTTTTGCAAGTGCAAATGCATAATCTTTGGCAGGAGGAACGATCTTCTTTATGTTTTTGTAAGGAAGAAGCAAGCTTCTTGCCTTTGTCCTCATCTCCGTTGCTGTCTTATTATCACCAAGCATATTGGCTACTTTTGCAAGACCGACGTAATTGAGCGGATCTCCGGCATTAGCACTGACACCTTTCTGGAAAATTTCTCTGGCTGCTTTAGTTGCAATAGGAAGCGAATTGGATATAGTATCTGAATAATAATCAAGAAGCATATTCTCTCCCAGATAAAAATAATTTTTACTATTGGCTGGTTCCTTCTGGATCAGCTGGTTAAGCATTGCACCAGCTTTGTCATACTGTTCACTCTTAGTAAGAAGGAGAGCAGAGGCAATATCCTGTCCGAAAATATTGCTGCTCATAAGCCCGGCAATTGCTGCTGTTAGGATTAACCCCTTTTTGAATAATACACGTTTCATAGTTAAACTTTTATTTTGGTGTCAATATTACTAAATTTTACTTTTCGTCCTGCACTTTATCTTTGATCTTTTGTTTATTATCTTTTATCTTATTCCGTTTTCAACTGCACTATTCTTACCGGCATAGTCGCAGGAACCAATCCCGACAATTTTACAATCCTCTGTCCCTGTTCACCTGTGCACCACTGTATAAAACCCGATCCAAGTCCCTTGAATGTCTCTCTCGAGATAAGGTACACTTCCCTAGTAAAGGGATATTCTTTGGTGTAAATGAATCCCTGCTGCGGCCTGTAGTAAGATCCGTCATCCATAAGCTGTTGTGATACTCCCACCACATTTATCTTTTTCAGGAAACTCATGCTCAGAGAATCATCCTTGTCGCTGATCCAGTTAACACTGATAATGCCAAGCGCTCCAGGATTCCTCGAGACGAAATCAACTACTTCAGCATTACTGTTGACAGAATAAAAATTATATGGTAATCCGGTTTTAATTTCAAAGAGCTCTTTGAAATACCTGATATTGCCTGACTTATTGTTATCGAAGACGACTTTAATTTCCCCGAGCTTTGATTTGGGATTTATATCATGCCAGGTGGAAGCCTGCCCAAGGAAAATATCCCTGACAGCTTTATATTTAAGAATGGTGTCCTTATTCTGCTTGCTTGTAATTAAAGCCAGCGCATCATATGCATAAGTAGTTGTCCTGGCAATGATCTGTGTGTCCCTGAGATACTGTATCTGATCCTCAGTGAGTTTCCTGCTTGTCACGATCACCTTCACTGAGTCATTCATGAAATCATTTATCACATCAACCTCAGGTTTATAGGATGCTTTGACTTTTGCATTCGTATATAGCTGAATAAATGTATTGATCTCTGAGTCTATAACCGGCTGAAAAGATTCATCAGAAATTATTCTTATATCCCCCCTGGTCGGTGATTCGGCAGGGAGCTTCGGCTTACTTTGGCAAGAACCAAAAAAGACAACCATTGCAATTGCTAATAAATGCAATCCTGATCTGGTGCGACAATTTATTGTTCTGATCACTTTACCTGTGAAGGCGGAATTAATATTACGGAATGCAATAATAATCAATTTTTTGGTAAATATAACTATATTCATAGTTTTAAGTTTTTATTATTGAATTTATTTCAATAATTATCACTGCAAAGTGCATGCCAAGGCATCCGCTGATGCTGTTTATTTATTAAGAAAGGTACAAAACCGGAATTGTACTATTCTTCATCATCGTCCCTGGTAAAAAAAGCTTCACGAATCTGTTTATAGGCAACAAATGCCCTGTAAACCCCATAAAACAGAAAAGTTGATCCCATTATTACGCGCATAGCCTTGTCAATAGCGAACCACCTGTCAGCAAAAAAAAGGAAAAAAGTACCGAAGCCCAGGAAAAACATTACCATAAAAACCCCGAACATGGCATGGAATTGCTGTAATAATTTCTGGCTGTTCATTGCATGAAAAGTTTGGTGACAAATAAAGTAAAAATCACACTAATTTCAAAAAGTAGTATACGACTTAATTGAACAGAGGAACAATTATCTGTTGAAAGCTATCTTATAAGAAGGGAAGTGTCACCAAAGCTGAGGAACCTGAACCCGTTAGTCAGAGCATGGCAGTAGATCTTTTTCCAGTCATCGCCGGTAAAGGCAGAAACCATTAGCAGGAGAGAGCTTCCGGGCTGATGAAAGTTGGTAACCATTCCGCTGATGACCCTGAACCTGTAGCCGGGAACGATCATGAGAGTAGTTGAACCATGAATAAATCCGGTTCCTCTTTTTTTTGTGCATTTCAATAATGCTTCAAAAGAATCCTGAAGAGGGATATCATTTTTCTCGTAGTACGGATCCCACTGTCCCACATTAAGCTCTGAACATCCGTCAGGATTATTAATTAGCCTGACTCCCAGCCAATATAGACTTTCGAGTGTTCTGACGCTTGTAGTGCCAATAGCAATAGTTCTTCCCCTGAACGACAATAATGTTTCAACCAGCTCACTTGTCACGAAGAAGTGCTCGCAGTGCATTTCGTGCTTTGAGATATCATTCGTCTTAACCGGTTTGAAGGTACCTGCCCCTATATGGAGTGTAAGTTCGACGGTTTTGATACCTTTATTATTAATAGATGTAAGAACATCATTGGTAAAATGCAGTCCGGCAGTGGGAGCGGCAACTGATCCTCTGATCCTGGAGTATACAGTCTGATATCTTATATTGTCACCTGCTTCATCTTCTCTTTTTACATATGGTGGGAGAGGAATATGGCCTGCCGCCTCGGTAACTTCACTGAAGGCTATCCCTTCATTCTCCCACGAAAACCTTATCCTCCATGCTTCACCTTCAGACTTTACTTTTTCGGCTTTTAGTTCATGCAATTTCCCGTTGAATAAAAATCCGGATGTAAGCGAACCACTCTTCCATTTTTTCAGGTTTCCTATTATGCATTTCCATTCAACCGGATTTACTGAGCTGAATGACTGTTCATAATCAGCAGGGAGAAGTGGTTCGAGGCATAATATCTCAATAGCAGCTCCTGTCAATTTTTTGAAAAGCAGCCTTGCTCTTATGACTTTCGTATTATTGAATACCAGCAGCGAGTCTGACGGAAGATGATTTGCAATGTTCGTGAAGGTATCTGCTGAGATGCTGCCTTTATTATACAGAAGCAGCTTTGATCTGTCCCTCTCCTGAACAGGATATTGTGCTATCCTTTCCTCAGGCAGATCATAATTATAATCCTTAATATCTATCTTTGGTAATCTTGTCATCTTCCTTTTATCTGCCGCCTAACGCCTCAATCCTGACGCCTGACGCCTCACGCCTCAAGCCTGATGCCTGACGCCTGATGCTTGACGCCTTATTTATGCAAAAATATCAAATTAAACCACTAACCTTCTTTTTATTGAAATTTCATACCTTTGCCGTGCAGCAGGCTGTTCCATCGTCTCCCTCTGAGCATAGTCGAAGAGGGGGAAGGAAAGTCCGGGCAACAGAGAGCGCCATGCTTCCTAACTGGAAGATATCCGCGAGGATATAGCAGTGTAACAGAGAATTACCGCCCCTTCAGCTTCGGTCAGGGGGTAAGGGTGAAAAGGTGAGGTAAGAGCTCACCGGTTCCGGCGGCGACACCGGAAGCCGTACGCCTGATGGGTTGAAAGACCATGTATACCGGCTTTTAGGGCTGCTCGTCCGATGCCGGGGGGTAGGTCGTATGATCACGCCAGCAATGGCGTGACAAGATAAATGATGGAATCCGACAGAACCCGGCTTACAGGCAGGCTGCAAATAACACAGGGACGCAAATCATTGCGTCCCTGTTGTTATTTACAATTCCCTTTCTTACTGGGGTTTAACCCCCCTTATGGCCTGCACTGACCGAATCAAAGATCCTGACAGAAGTGTAAGAGCCACTGGACCGTCAGTGAGAGCCGGGGGTGTTTCATATTGGGATTATTTCAACTTAAACACACTATCCTCCATAGGCAGGTTTACCTCTATGTTATCGTTTGTCATAACAGCCATCTCCATACCGCCGCTGCTTATAGTAGTTTTCTTTGCCATAACTACACCCTGATTATCAATATAATCACTAATGATATAATCAACATCCATTATTTGCCCCATCTGGTCAACTTTCATGGAAGTCTTAACAAGTAGGTAGGAATCCTTATCGATACTCATATATACAGGAGTGCCTCCTTCAATATCTGCTTTCAGTTTAAATGCCGGTTTCCCGTTGACATTGTCATCACCCTCAAGAGTCAGCTTGCCATTCTTGAAATTTTCCAGTAAACTATTTTGGAAAGCATTGTTTTCCTGGACCTGTTTCAGCTGTGCACCGGTAAGCTCGACCGGTTCTGTTCCAGTCATAGGGCTCAGCATATAGCCTTTCTCCCCATCAAAAACTGAAACCATTTCCTGTCCGTTGATATTTGTAACAGTCTTAACTTTATTGGGATTTTTCATATATATCGTCATAGGCATATCCATTCCCATAGCCGAAATTTTAGCGGTGACTTTTATAGTCTTTACATTAGCCAGTTGATCAGTCTTCATCGCTATTGAATGTTTTTTTACGATTTCTTCGAGCGATTGCGCGTTAATAACTGATACTGCAATTAGTCCGGTTAAAATGAAGATTAACTTTTTCATAATTTTTTTTAAGATTTAATTGTTAAATGAATTTATCGTTTTTCTTATTGCAACGAGCTTGTTTAAAAGAGCGTCCATCCCTGATAGGTTCAGCATGTTGGCACCATCTGATTTTGCATTTGCCGGATCGGGATGAGTCTCAATGAAAATACCATCGGCACCAACGCTTATGGCAGCTTTGCCTATAGTTTCGATCATCTCCGGATTGCCTCCAGAAACACCTGCTTCCTGGTTTGGCTGCTGAAGGGAATGGGTTATATCCATTATTACCGGGACATCAGATTTCTGCATTGCCGGTATGTTTCTGAAATCAACAACTATATCCTGGTAGCCAAACATATTTCCCCGGTCTGTAACCATTATTTTTTCATTGCCAGAATCCCTTACCTTGTCAATTGCATACTTCATAGATGCTCCCGACAGGAACTGGCCCTTCTTTATATTTATCCATTTTCCGGTTTTTGCAGCAGCAACCAGAAGGTCGGTCTGCCTGCACAGAAATGCTGGTATCTGCAGAATATCAACATATTGTGCAGCAACAGCTGCTTCGTCAGGATTATGAATATCGGTTATAACAGGAATGGAAAATCTCTTCTTCACCTCTGCAAGAATCCTGAGCGCTTTTTCATCTCCGATCCCTGCAAAAGAATCAATTTTCGACCTGTTAGCTTTTCTGTATGACGCTTTGAAAACGTAGGGCAGTCTGTATTTCTCCGAAAGTTTTAAAAGATGTTCGGCAATCTGAAAGACAATTTCCTCACCTTCCACAACGCAGGGTCCTGCGATCAGAAGAAAATTATCAGTCTCTCCATACTTTATTCCGGGGATATCTTTCAGATTTCGGTTCATTCAAATGTAAAGTTAAATAAATATTTTCTTTTTAGTCAAATATCGGACCATAGTAAAAATTAACTCTGTGCAACTCTGTGGTCCTCTGTGTAACTCTGTGTAAGTTCTTGATAAGAAAAACTTACACAGAGGAAATCAGGAGAAGCCCAGAGCTATAGAGAGAAAATCATTTATTAATAATCATAAATGTCTTTCCACAGACCTTTCAGTCTTTTTCTGATCTCCTCTTCCTTCGGACTGTTACCCGGTTCGTAAAACAGTGTTCCTTTTATTTCTTCCGGTAAGTAATTCTCAACAACAAAATTCCCTTCAAAGCTGTGTGCGTATTTGTAATCCTTATGATAGCCGAGATCCTTCATAAGTTTTGTGGGAGCATTCCTCAGATGAAGAGGAACCGGAAGATCTCCCTTTTCACCTACTGTACCAAGGGCATTTTCAATTGCCATATAGGATGCATTGCTCTTTGGCGAAGTCGCCAGGTAAACGGCTGCTTCAGAGAGTATTATCCTCGACTCTGGCCATCCGATCACATTCACAGCCTCAAAACAGGTTTGCGCCATCAGTATCGCATTCGGATTGGCCAGCCCTATATCCTCTGCAGCAAGTATAACCATCCTTCTTGCTATAAATTTTGGATCTTCTCCTCCTTCAACCATCCTTGCCAGCCAGTAAACTGCAGCATTTGGATCACTGCCCCGGAGTGACTTTATAAATGCTGAGATTATGTCATAATGCTGCTCTCCATTCTTGTCGTATAATGCCAGGTTTTTCTGGACTATAGTCAGGACTTTCTCGTTGTTTATTATTATTTTATCGTCCGCAGCCACATCGGCTTCAGATGCGACTACAAGCTCAAGTGCATTATATAACTTTCTGGCATCTCCGCCTGAAATGCGTATAAGAGCCTCATGTTCTTCAATTTCAATGTTATAGGCAGCCAGGTAAGTATCTTTTTTTAAAGCCTTGGTCAGCAATTCAAGAAGCTGTTCCTCATTCAGCGGATTCATTGTATAGACCTGACAGCGGGAGAGGAGCGGAGATATGACTTCAAATGACGGGTTTTCGGTAGTTGCACCTATGAGGGTTATAGTCCCCTGTTCGACTGCGCTAAGAAGTGAATCCTGCTGCGATTTGTTGAAGCGGTGTATCTCATCAATGAAAAGAACAGGGCTGGGCTGATTGAAGAATTGCAGTTTCTTTGCCTTTTCAATGGTTTCCCTCACATCTTTAACCCCGGAATGGACCGCACTGAGATGAAAGAATGGACGCTTGAGAGTATTGGAAATGATCCATGCCAGGGTCGTCTTTCCGACACCCGGAGGTCCCCATAAAATAAATGAAGGAATATTGCCGGATTCAATAACCCTTCTTAATACAGCATCCTTGCCTACAAGATGCTCCTGTCCGCAAAAATCATCAAGGCTTTTTGGCCTTAATCTGTCAGCAAGCGGTTGATTTGCCAGCATAATTTATTGTTTACGTAAAAGTAATTAAAATTACCTTTCTCTTTCAGATTTATATACAGGCACCATTGTATAATAAGAATTAAAACGGGATAGTATGCACCAATTTTTATAAATTTGAAGTCATAATCATAGAAAATCTGTAAATGAAAAGGGTCTTTATTATTCTAGCTTTTGCGGCGGTTATCTTCGGTTGCTCAGACCGGCCAGGATCGAAAGATCTGCCGGTTGTCAAGGGATATAGCATTCTTGCTGACCATGGAGTAGTTGTTTCTTTCCATCCTGAGAGCTCCAGGATCGGTGTGGAGATATTGAAAATAGGCGGAAACGCCATTGATGCAGCTGTCGCAACAGAATTTGCCCTTGCTGTCTGCCATCCCGAAGCTGGAAATATAGGCGGTGGTGGATTTATGCTGATTAGAACCTCTGGCGGAAAATTTGATTTTATTGATTACCGCGAAAAAGCACCACTGAGTGCCAGCAGGGATATGTTTCTGGACTCAGCAGGCAATGTGATAGAAGGAATGAGCACTGAAACTCAATTGGCATCCGGCGTTCCGGGAACTGTGGACGGGATGATAAGAGTTCATTCAAAATATGGAAAACTGAAATTCGGACAGGTTATTCAACCTGCCGTCGACCTTGCCAGGAATGGCTTTCCTGTCAAAAAAGATCAGGCAAAATCACTCAACATTTACAAGGATAGATTCATTAGGAAAAATAAAAACAAGCCTGCTTTCGTTAAAGATACTGAATGGAATGAGGGTGATACCCTTATTCAGACTGATCTTGCCAAGACTCTCGAGCGGATCAGGGACTATGGACGTGACGGTTTTTATACAGGAAAGACTGCAGAATTAATGCTCGCTGAAATGAAGAGGGGAAATGGCATAATCTCAGAGCAGGACCTTAGGGATTACCGGGCGCAGTTTCGCACCCCTGTTTGTACCGATTACAGGGGCTTCAGGATCATTACTGCTCCCCCGCCTTCCGGTGGTGGAATAATCGTCTCCCAGGTACTTGGAATGGTTGAGCCATATCCTGTCCGGGAATTTGGATTTCACACTGTCAGGAGCGTCCATCTGATGGTTGAGGCGGAGAGAAGAGCATTTGCCGACAGGTCTGAATATTCAGCCGATCAGGATTTTATCAAAGTTGATGTTAAAAGTCTAATCGACCGGCAGTATCTGAAACAAAGGTTCTCTGATTTCAATGAAAACAGAGCATCATTGTCATCTGAAACAGGTGCTGGAAATCCTTTCGGAAATGAGAGCAGCGAAACGACCCATTATTCTGTGGTCGATAAGGATGGAAATGCAGTTTCAGCGACTACCACACTCAACGGATGGTTCGGAAGCAAGATAGTCGTAGATGGCGCAGGATTTGTACTGAATAACGAAATGGATGATTTCTCTGTAAAACCGGGCACACCGAATATGTCAGGCCTTGTTGCCAGCGAAGCTAATGTCATTCAGCCGGGAAAGAGAATGCTGAGCTCAATGACTCCAACCATTGTTGAAAAAGATGGAAAACTTTTCATGACAGTCGGATCACCAGGCTCAGGTATGATTCCAACCGCTGTACTGCAGGTAATTATCAATGTTTTGGATTTTGATATGGATCTGCGTCAGGCTGTCGACACTGGCAGGTTTCACCATCAATGGCTTCCTGACTTGCTCTGCTTCGAACCTTCTGCACTTGATTCATTAACTGTTGATAAGTTGATTCAGATGGGTCATAAGCTCGTTCAGTACGGTGATATAGGAAGGGTAAATGCAATAATGATTATTGACGGCGGCAGCATAGCTGGTGTAGCAGACAGGAGAGGTAATAACTCAGCATGTGGATACTGAGAGTTTTTTATGTTGAATATTTTTACTAAATTGCTTCGATTTTATTTTCATTACAAAAAATAAATTAATACTTTTAACAATTAAATTTGAGTAAATAAGGTAATTTTTAAAGTAGTTTATTGTATTTGAATAGTTCCAGATATTAATTCAGTTATGAAAAAAGCTCTGCTAATTGTAGTAATTATTCTGGCGGTATTGATTGCCCTGCCGGTAATCAACCTCCTGCGCTGGACTTTCCAGGCCAAAAAGCCTATTGGAATAGTTGTAGTCGACAAGACTGTCCCAAATCTTGAACGCGAAAAGCACAAGTCTTTTTACTGGATTATGACGAATAACAGATATGTAAGTAAAGAGAAGAAAAGCAGTTTTTCCCTTAAGGATTATTATGGGATCCACCTTACAAAACCCCTTAAACTAAAACAATATAATAATATCCGTTATAACATGACGGAAGCCCTCCGGGAACTACCAGAATCAAAAGATGCAATTTATGTTACCGACACTTACGGAGTACTCTTCAGCGACCTGTTCCCTGCATTAAATCCTCCCAGACGTTCAAGGAAGCTGGAAGGCGCTCTTAATGGTATGGATAATAACCTTATCAAGGAAATGAAAGACCGGAATAAGCTCGTGGTCCTTGAATACAATACATTTGACTGGCCTACCGGTGAATATGAATCTTTTACAATACAAAAAAGGCTGGGTATCACCTGGTCAGGATGGACAGGTAAATACTTCACCACACTCGATACAACCAAAAAGGATTTCCCTATTTGGATGACAGCAATGTACAGGAAACAATATAAGAAACCATGGATCTTTACAAAACCCGGAGTAGTTTTTCTCAAGGATAAGGCTATAATGGTTATGGAGGAAGGATCCTTTCTTACTAAAGCTCTTCCTGTAATTGTCACCGACTCAGCATATTGTGCAAAATGGGGGATTGCAGAATCAGTCACTTTCGACCAATGGTTCGATATTATCGACCCTATGCAAAATACGGTCATCTCAAAATTCAGGATTGCAACTACTCCAGAAGCAGATACAATGCTTGCAGCATACGGGCTGACAAATGAGTTCCCTGCAGTGATCATGGATCCGGCTGCTCAAAGAACCTACTACTTCTCTGGCGATTTTTGCCATTTAAATATTCCCTACTGGACAAGCCGGTTCATGGGAGTGGATAAATTGAAAGGTTTTCTCTATTCAAAAAAGCAGGATGATACAAGAAGATTCTTCTGGCTTTATTATAAACCTCTTATAGAGGGAGTATTCGGCGACTACTATACTGCTACTGAAGCAAAAAAATAAACTTTTACAGATATTCCGGATTAAAAGAAAGTACAGGTAAGAAGATTACCTGTACTTTCTTTATCAGTATATGCCCTGTTTACAAAAATCGTTGACTATGAAAGTATCAATCGTACAATGTGATGTCAGGTGGGAAAACAAGTCCCTCAACTTTCGGAAATATGAGCAGATTTTATTACAACATGTCAATTCCGATATCATTATCCTGCCGGAAATGTTCTCTACCGGTTTCACTGCCAACTCGGATAGCCAGAGCGAGCCTCCGTGCAGTGAAACATTCGACTGGATGATCCATATATCTGAGAAGACGAACTCGGGCATCTGCGGAAGCTATATTATAAAGGTGGGGAATAATTATTTCAACAGGTGGGTATTCGTTTCTCCTGACAAGAAATCATGGAATTACGACAAGCGCCACCTTTTCAGAATGAATAATGTTGAAAGCAATTTTACTTCAGGCGGGAAGAGGGTGGTTTTAAAATTCAGGGGTTTCAGGATATGCCCTAACATCTGTTACGATCTCAGGTTCCCGATATGGAGCAGGAACAGAAATGATTACGACCTGCTGATAAATTCAGCCAACTGGCCTCAGAGCCGGCGCGATGTCTGGCTTACCCTTCTCAAAGCCAGGGCACTGGAAAATCTTAGTTTTGTGGCCGGAGCTAACCGCATCGGAACCGATGGTGCCGGTATCAGGTATAGTGGCGATTCACTGATAATCAGCCCTAAAGGAGAGGTGATGGCCGCTGCAGGGAAGAATAAAGAATCTGTAATCTCCTCAGATCTTTCACTTGATGAATTAAAGGCATTCCGTAAAAAATTCCCCGCATATCTGGACGCAGATGATTTTACAATCAACTAGCACCGAGCACCGGGTACCTAGCAACCCACCCCCGACCCCTCCTGGGAGGGGATTTCTTGTCTTTGTGCCGCTGTGCCATTGTGCCGCTGCACCTATTTCTTAAGGGCTTTATACAATATCTCGACCGGATGCAAAGCTGTTCTTCCGGTCCCATCCTTTATATGATGCCTGCAGCTCGTTCCCGGTGCTGCAATAATTACATCAACTCCCGATTGCCGTATTTCCGGGAATAAGATCATCTCGCCGATCTTGTTTGAAAGCTCAAAATGTTCCTTCTCGTAGCCGAATGAACCTGCCATGCCACAACACCCTGATGGTATCTCCCTTACTTTGAAATTGGGTGGTATGGAGAGCATTTCTATTGTGCTCAATGAAGAGGCAATCGCCTTTTGCTGGCAGTGTGCATGTAAAAGTATTTCAGCTTCTGAACTTGCGAACAGACTACGTTCAATATTTCCGGTGTGGTATTCTTTTACAATGAATTCATCTATCAGCCAGCTATTTGAAGCAATACTTTCTGCCGCTTCATTCAGATCAGCTCCTGCAAGCTCCGGATACTCATCCCTGAATCCAAGTATTGCTGACGGTTCAATGCCGATAAGTGGAAGTTCCTTTGTGA
>JAPLDY010000173.1 GCA_026391595.1 Bacteroidia bacterium | reverse complement strand
AGGACAACTATTACCAGTATAATTAAAATCTCAGTTACACCTATTTTTCCCATCTCCGTAATTATTATAATTTGTGCAAAGTTATAAATACTTTAATTAATAGCAAACAGCACTTTATATATCTATTTCCTGATCCACCTTATTATATCATTGCCATTTGCCAGAATGAGCAGCGAGAAGAGGATTATCATACCTACAATCTGAGCATATTCCAGAAACTTATCACTGGGTTTTCGACCGGTAATCACTTCAAACAGCAGGAAGATTACATGTCCACCATCAAGTGCAGGTATCGGCAGAATATTCATTACTGCGAGTATTATCGAGAGGAACGCTGTTACATTCCAGAAACTCTGCCAGTCCCAGGTAGCAGGAAAGATGCTTCCGATGGTAATGAATCCGCCAAGTGATTCATAGCCTTTCGTCTGTTTGGAAAAGATTATCCTGAACTGTTTGAGGTAATCTCCTATTTCCCTGAATCCTCTGGCAATACCCGCGGGAATTGATTCAAAGAATCCGTATTTTATTGTCTTAAACTCAAAATTCTCTGCAAATGTTCTGCTTAGTACCACCCCAAGGCTCCCATCACTGGTGGTTGTCATGGCGATGTTCAAATTAGAACCTTTCCGCAGTACATTTAGTACTATTGCCTTGGTCTTGTGGGACATAAGGTAAGTCTGAAACTCATCATAATAGGTGAATTTAAGACTGTCTATACCTATCAGTTCGTCACCCTTCAAAACACCTGCTATTTTTGCAGGCGATTCTTTTCTGAAATCGTCAATAACAAATGGCCCGAAAGGTGTCCTGATATCAAAACCACCTTTACCTTTAAGCAGATTGGCAACATAATTGGCAGGCAGCGCAATATCGATTTTTTCACCATTACGATCGACCTGGATCGAGCTGCGTTTATTGAGAAGGATATCCTTTTGAATATCACTGAAATCTTCAATATATTGATTGTCGACCGAAAGGATTTTATCACCGTTTCTCAATCCAATCGCCATACCGGTTGAATCGGTCACTATACCGTATTTCAAATTTGCGGTAGGAAGATATGTTTTACCCCAGGCAAAAAGGATAGTAACATAAATTAACATTGCCAGAAGGAAATTGAATAATACTCCGCCGGTCATAATAAGAAGCCTTTGCCATGCTTTTTTGGATCTGAATTCCCAGGGCTGAGGAGGCTTTTTCATCTGTTCCATGTCCATCGATTCATCGATCATCCCGGCAATTTTAACATAGCCTCCCAGCGGCAGCCATCCGAGTCCGTATTCAGTTTCACCCCGCTTGAATTTGAACAGGGCAAACCAGGCATCAAAGAAGAGGTAGAATTTCTCAACCCTGGTCTTGAAGATCTTTGCAAAACTGAAATGCCCAAGCTCGTGTATTAAGACAAGAATTGAAAGGCTTATTAAAAATTGAATTATCTTAATTACTATTGTCATCTTTTTATATGAATATTTTTAATAAAAGTGTGTGCCGTTTCCCTGGCCTGTTGATCTGATCCCTCAAGTCCTTCCAGGTTTGGGGCCGAAAGATATTGATTATTTTCCAAGGCGTTCTCAACAACATCAGGCATTTGCATTATTCCTATCTTTTCCTCAAGGAATGCCCTGACTGCCACTTCATTTGCAGCATTAAGTACACATGGCATATTGCCGCCCCGCTTCAATGCCCGGTAAGCAAGTGCCAGGTTGCGGAATTTCTTCATATCTGGTTCAATAAAGGAAAAATCAGGATATTTAAGAAAATCAAGCCGGGGCAGATCTGATGTAATTCTTTTAGGATAACCCAAAGCATATAGGATCGGAAGTCTCATATCCGGGATCCCCAGCTGGGCTTTTACCGATCCGTCTGTAAAATGAACAAATGAATGTATTATTGACTGTGGATGAATGATGACCTTTATTTTTTCAGGATCAAGGTCAAAAAGCCATTTTGCCTCAATGACTTCCAGTCCCTTGTTCATCATTGTAGCTGAATCTATTGTTACTTTATCCCCCATGTTCCAGTTGGGGTGTTTCAAGGCATCTTTCGGTTTCACCGCATGAAGCTTCTCAGCAGGTATTTTCAGGAAAGGACCGCCGGAGGCTGTCAGGGTTATCTTCTCAACTGAACTTATCTCTTCTCCTGCCAGACATTGAAATATTGCTGAATGTTCAGAATCTACGGGAATTATACTGCTTCCATAATCTGCAACTAGCTTGTTAATGATCGCGCCGGCAACGACAAGTGTTTCCTTGTTTGCAAGAGCTATTTTCTTGCCCGCCTTAATTGCAGCAATCGTCGATCTTAATCCTGAGTATCCCACAATTGCAGTAATCACAATGGAAGCGTCTGATCCTGCAATGGCGCTTTCCATAGCTTCTTCTCCCGCAAAAACCTTCACGCCGGTACCGCTGAGATCTTTCTTAAGCTTGCTGTAAAGGCTTTTATTGCTAATGATTACCGAATCCGGAAGAAACTTCCTTGCTTGTTTTGCCAGCAGCTCAGCATTATTGCCTGCAGCAAGAAGATCAACCCTGAATTCGTCCGGGAATCTTGAAATGACATCAAGAGCCTGAGTTCCTATCGAACCTGTCGATCCCAATACTGCAATCCTTACCGGCATATCTAATTAATTTAAAACAGAATATGCTTTTCAGGATCGAGAGGGCTCCCTTTGTACCAAATCTCAAAGTGAAGGTGCGGACCTGAAGTATAGAGCTCTCCCGAATCACCAACAATTGAAACAGGTTCGCCGGCGCGGACATAATCGCCGGTCTCTTTCAGAAGGCTTGCGTTATGCTTATAAACCGAGACGATATTATTGGGATGCTGTATTTCAATAACATAACCCGTTTCCATTGTCCAGCCGGTGAAAATGACAGTGCCGTCGAGGGCTGCTGATACCGGTGATCTCTGTTTGGTAACTATATCGGTGCCATAGTGCTTATGGCTATCATCGAATTTGCTTGATACTATTCCTTTTACGGGGGGGAAAAAATGAAGTTCTGCAAGGCTGGTCCCTGATTCTGAAACACCAGGGTTAAAAGCGACATTATATTTCTCTTCATTTTCAACCTGAGCCCTCAATGCAGATTCTTCCGGTGAGGTTGTGTTTCTGATTGATCCATATGTTCCGGATGTATCCTGCATGGAGAAAATTTCCTTCGGTTTTTCGCCAGCAATAATTGCATTAATATTGGCAAAGTATTTATCTCTCAGCTCCAATTGCTTCTCAAGTGAATCAAGGCGTATAGCGCTCATAAGAATATTACGTCTCATAGTAACGTCAGGATAGCCCGGAATGAATTCCTTTATATTGGTAAAGGCGATGATGCATGTTGTTGCTCCTATGATGAAAACTACCAGAAAAGTGATAAGAAGGAAGGCATTATATTGAGTAAGTCGTACTCTCCAGACCTCCTCGAATGTTGTATCATTGACAACCGAGAATCTGTATTTATCGCGCCAGTTGCGTTTCTTCTTTTCGTTCTTTGACATTCTATATGACTTTAACGGCTTTATCCTCACTTTGCCACAGCCCATGCTTTGTACATACCGACATGGCTGAGAGGTTCATTGAGACTTCCGGTGCAACGATATAAAAATCTATCTCGACATTTGAAGGCAGGTTTCCATATACACCTGCTGTATAGCGTGCTTCTGCCAGTAGTGTTTCGCGGTTCCATAATTGAATTACGCTTATAAAATGGTCGTATTCATCAGGATGAGGATACTCTTCGCCTAGTTTTACTTTTACGGTAAATTTCTCACCTCTTTTTACCTGGTCGGTACAAAAAACATGTGGCATGTGACGGTCGAGATAATCGCGTTTTATCTCTTTTTCCTCTTTTTCTATTTCGGTAGCTTTAAATACTCTTGGCATGGCTTTGTACTTTACCGCAAACTTACTAATTTTATTTTACAAGACAGAAGACAGGAGGCAGAAGACGGAAGTATTAAACATTTAGAAACTTCGGTCTTAGGTCTTCGGTCTTCATACTTCGGTCCATAAAAAAAATCCCTTTTCTTTTGGTAATTGGTTATGTAATATTAAATTTGCACCCACAATAATACTGCGGGGTGGAGCAGTGGTAGCTCGTTGGGCTCATAACCCAAAGGTCGGAGGTTCGAATCCTCCCTCCGCTACAAGTCAAAAGCCTTGCCGATTTATCGGCAGGGCTTTTTTGTTGACAGCCCGACAACAGCATGCTGTTGGAAGGGATTGAAACAAAAAAGCTCGTGGCTCCCGCCCTGGCGGGAGCAAGGCTTTTGACTTGTTAAGCACCCCAAAGAGGATCAAGCCGATCCGCCAACCGGCGGTGAGGCTTAATCCTTATAATAACATGTACTTACCCCCCCCCTCTCTGCTAAAACAAAGAGGGGAGCTGTTTTGTTTCTTGATGTTATTCTCGCTGAAAGCGGCTGCAGGGATTTTAACTTGGGCTGTTACCCCAAAGAGAATCAAGAAACAATCCGCCCTCAATCATAATGAATTTGAAAAACGAACCCTCAACTAAGGGAGTATTTTAATGCTATCCAATGACAATGTTTCGTTAGTGATCTGATTCGGAGGATGATAATAAGTATACTTCGTCAAACCACTGTCTGCCTTAAACAAATAACTCCATCCTATCATATCCCCATGTCCTTCTTGTTTTATTTCTATCTGAGAATCATTCTGATATCTTTTTAAACTGACTTCCACAAACAATATCATTGATGATGATGATAAAGTTGATGATGATATATCTTCGCTGATATCGAAGTATTGTAAACTATCAGAAATAATTATTGTCTGACCTGCTACTTTAAGCGTAGCATTCAATTTACGTTCAATTCTGTAAATAATAGAATTCCCTTTTGCTGACGCTGAAACTACTTTCCATGTTTCGGTTCCGTTTGTATAGGCAGATATTCCAGTATAACGATACTTATAATATTTATAATAAAATTCATTCCCTACTTTCAACGGAAACAGATCATAGATTTCTTGTCTTTCACAAGAAATAAACAGGAAGCCTGATAAAACAAGAACCCCTAAAAATCCGGTATACATTAATTTTCTCATTAAGTCTACTTCTCACCAAGTATCTCAGTTACTTTATTGCGAAGCGCTTCTCCACGAAGATTCCTGGCTATAATGACTCTCTTTTCATCAAGAAGGAAATTTGCCGGAATAGCGGTGACTGAATATAAACCAGCAACTTTACTGTTAAAGTACTGAAGATCTGAAACCTGGGTCCAACTAAGAGAATCTGCCGTAACTGCCTTTGCCCACTCTTCCCTGGTTCTGTCAAGGGAAACTCCCAATATCTCAAAACCCTGTTCTTTAAACCTTTGGTAAATCTTCACCAAATTGGGGTTTTCCTTACGACATGGGGCACACCAGCCCGCCCAGAAATCGATAAGCAAAAGTTTACATCCTGTTTTAGATGACAATGAAACTGGATTCCCATTCATATCGTTCAGGGTGAAATCTGGCGCTTTTTTTCCAATATCGACTGCTTTTAAAGCCATATTTCTCTCTTTTATGGTCAAGACTTCCCATGTTTTCGACACTTCTGAATTCAATGATTTCAGAATGCCATCTGTTTCTTGTGTGCTTAAAGCTCCAGCTATATTGTAAAATATGACCGGAACAACAAATGAACCGGGATTGTTTTTAATATAATCTTTCTGGACTACCAGTAATTTCTCTGAAATTTCCGACAATTCTTTTGCGTACTTTGATAATCTGGCAGTATCATTATCATTTCTTGCTGACTGATAGTTTTTTATCCCGATTTCATATTTTTCTCTAAGTGGACTTAACTTTGCCAGTAAAGTCAGATATTCATCCTGTGTTTTTGAACCTTTAACAATTGCTTTAGCAAGTGAATCAACATGCCCCGATAAAGTGATTTCAGAATTTTCAAGGAAGATAACCGTCTGTTCACGTTTGCCGGGAGTCACAAGGTATGTCATTATAGGGTACTCAATTGCTTGTCCTTCCATGGTGAACATTCCATTTTTAACGATAGCTGCATTTATACTAACCTGCTGGGAGCTTACTATCTTTATGAGGCTGACAGCAACTCCTTCAGCACCACGTAAATATCCATTGATTTTATAGTATCCAAACCCAGATAATTTCTGAAATTCGGGAAATTTTTGTACCTGGGTGAGTATCTGCCAGGTACTATTATGTTTTATTAATCTGTGTGAGATGCTGAACTGTTCTCCATTCTCAGTCTGGTAACCTTCTACCAGGGCTGTGGTATCACTTTCAATAGTTACCTTCAGTTTATCCTGAGTCAATGACCGCGGTTTAAATCCCGCCCAGAATGCCAAAGATTGGGCTTTATTACGAACATGGCCAAACTGGTTTGTACTTACAAAATCATCAGCAAAGAACTTTCCCAAGAATTTCACATTGTTTTCAAGTTTGGCATTGAAAAATTCTTTTTCCAGCTGAAGGATTTTTTGTTCCATCAGTGAGTTTGATTCTTTTTGTTCAGGGCTGAGTTTTTCCTTTTGAGTTGTCTGCCCTATCAAATTAAGGCATGCAAACTGAATCAGGACCAGGATTAACCAAATCTGTTTCATATCAGATTTATTAATTAATAATCTTCAAGTTACAACAATAAATCGATTAAGTCAATATAAAGCAGTTTTGGACAAACCCCATTATTCAAATAAATGAATTCTTATTGCTTCAATTAATCATGTTATCATCATGATAATTTCAGGTTAGATATTTTATCGCCCTCCGCTACTTCCCAAGATCCTTTACCGTTTATCGGAAAGGGATTTTTGTTTTAAGGTTGAAGTGCAAAATTTAAGATATTTATTGAGAGGCAAACAAGATTCTAAAGGTTTTGACCACACCATTATATTGAAATCGCACAACAACCGTTCCTGTTTTCGATTCCGCCTGCGTAACTGCCACTTTTACCTGCCGATTGTTTGCAGATGCCGACACAACAGGTATCACCTTCATGTCTGACGGAAGTTTGTAAGTCGTCTCAAAAAGATCAAGACCTACAATACCATTGGCATTTGTTGATCTGACAGGTGTGGCCGGCAGATCTATTGCTTCTCCGTTGACCTTTATACTTACTGTAGGAGCAACAGGGCGAACAATTTTCTTTTTGTCCGAGCTGAATCCAAGACCTATTATATCGCAAAGACAACCCGGTTCGGCACCTTCAACAACAAGGAAAATAGCATGTTTTTTGTCCAAACCGTCAACAAACGATGAAACGTCTGCTGTGAATTTTGCAGTTTCCTGCGAATAATTTGCGGGTACGTTTATTTCACCAATCTTTTTGCCTTTCCATGTATTGTTGTCCCATGGTCCGTCCAGCCAGAGATTGACCTTAAATGCATTTTTTGTCTTTGGTGTAATAAAAAGATTTAATGCTGTTTTGTTACCGGGCCTGGTTCCCGTGAAGGTCTTCAAACCATTCTTGTCTTTTTCAAGCCCTCCGAAACCAAAGTACTTGTATCCTATTATGTTACCGTTCTCCACATTTGTAATGGGCATATTATTATCCCATATATCCCACGAATCCTGCTGGCTGCCAGGATTGGAAAGGAAGCATGCGTATCCGGCAGAGTAATACTGATAGGGATCGAGCCCGTAGATGTGGAAGCCTTCAGAAGTTACTTCGGCTCCAGTGTACTCTTTACCCTGACTATCCTTTGCGGTCCATATATTATCTTCTGAATATGGATCATATCCCCTGATAACAACTTTCCCGCCTTCTGACACAGGCTTTTCATCCCACTTTATCGAGACCGGAGCTACCATCGGCTGACGAGCATATCCAAATCCCCTTGGAGCCCTGTGATAGAACACATACCATTGTCCGTTGATCAGCTGGATGCTACCGTGAGTGTTGTGACCAGAATAGCCGGTCTTTAATGCAGCTCCGTCCTGGCTGAGTACGGGTGCGCGTGAGTCAACCAGAACTCCGCCGCTTTTCCACGGACCAAGCGGAGAGTCGCCGTATGCATAACGCAATGCTGAATTGGTACTGCTCAGTCCATATTCAGGACCTGAATATCCACTGTAAACCCATACATACTTATTCCCAATCTTACGAATAGATGCGGCTTCAAAGAAATTGAATGAACCAAGATCTTCACCCTCATAGACTGCGGGATAGGTTGTACCCTGCGGATCTCTTACAACGCCATATCTGGAACTGGCGGGAATAAAATAGCCGATAGCTGCGGTTCCGGGCCTGAGCGAATACATAGTTTTCTGATCCAGCTGACCCGCTGACGATCTTTGAAATCCCCAGAATCCGTACGCTCTGAATCCGGTCTCATAATCAGGATCCTTAGGGTCAGTTACGTATTCAATAAATACTGATGGATCAAATCCCATTATACTTCCGGATATAGTACTTGTTCCATCCTCAGTCATGTTGACCGGTATAAAGGGGCCGGCCGGCCGTTTTCCTCTGGCTACCATTGGTTCCCTGTTCCGGCCACGACTGTGCGGGTACAGATAGTACTCCTTTGTTCCGTCTTTTCTTTTCACTTCAACGAGATCAGGAGCGTACATCACATCCCACTGACCCGCGATCGGGTATGTAAAAATGGATCCTTCATCACGCCAGTCCGACAAGTCCTCAACAGGTGCCGACCATGCCCTTATATCCGGTCCGCAATAACTCCTGAATCTGACATCGTGCGATCCTATAATATAAATGCGGTATTTTCCCGGATTATCAGGATCCTCAAAAACTCTGGGTTCGCCGTCGGGCAAATGCTCCCATAGCGGAAGATACGGATTACCTGTAGTACGATGAGTGGATTGGGATAATGTTTTGTCTTTTTTCGACTGATCTTTATCGGCTCTTGCTTCATTTAAAGAAAATAGAACCATAATCGTTATTAAAAGTATTTGTTGCGGTCTTTTGGCAACATATAAAATTATATTCATTTATTTTAGTATTATTTCACTGCTGATTAAATACATCCTTTGAAATCCAGAGTACTTGTCGACCCCAAATTCTAAATCCATCATTTTACGAAAATATGACTTTTTAACCTGACTTTCTATTTCATGGTGATAATTTATCAATCAGAATGAGGTTAATAGCAAAATTTCTAAAGGACCTGACCCGATCATGACAGGTTCTGAGGTCAGGCAATCTTGATGTTTTGACCCCACCCCCAGACCACGGGGGGCTTAAGATAGATCTTCTGTTACAACATAGTCGGGCTTTTTCTTTGTTAAGCACTCCAAAACGGATCATGAAATAATCCTTCCATGACTAAAATAAGTAATCTCATGATTTTTTAAAGATTGGATTTTAGAAATATTCCTTGTATCACCCTGATGTATGAATTGATTATTCACTTTCCTGATGATTCATTTTCTTAATAATTTCAATTTGAAAATTGGATTAAATAAACTAGATTTCAAGGACTAATAAATGACCGGGATTTACCTGCGAATATTAAAGTGAAAAAGATAATTATCCTTCATAAATTTGTTCAATCACATTTTGGGATATTGCTCTTAATTTGTAAAACATCAAGGAATATAATTATATAAAGACAAAGCTATGAAAACCAAGTATCTTTTAATTATGACAGTTTTTTCAGTTTGTGTAATATTTTCTTCTTCAAAGACTTACTCAAGGGAAGTTAAATCTATTAACGAAAAATGGAATTTTTCAAATGGGATGCAGGCTCCGAGAGGACTAGGTTGGGGTGGCTCCCGTAATGGATCCGTGATTGTGAACCTGCCGCATACCTGGAACAGTGCTGATTTTATGTCAGACGGGGGTTATCGCAGAGGATATGGTACGTATAGTAAAAATCTTGAAATACCTGTGGATTATAAAGGCAAACGCATATTTCTAAGGTTTGAAGGGGCTGGAAGTGTTGCTAACGTATTTATCAATTCAAACCATCTTGGTGAACATAAGGGTGCTTATACTGCTTTCACATATGAGATAACTGCCTATGTGAACTACGGTGGAACTAACAGTCTTAGTGTAATCTGCGATAATTCGCAGAGATTTGACATCGCGCCCCAGGGGGGCGATTTCAATATGTATGGAGGCCTGTATCGCGATGCATGGCTGATAATCACAGATGATGATGCCTGCATCTCCCCGGAATACTTTGGTTCCTCCGGCGTATTTGTCAGTCAACTTCTCGCTTCAGAAAAAAGAGCTGAATTAAGGGCTGAAATATTCCTGTCAACCAAATCAGACTATAAAGACTGCGAAGTAGTGTTTTCAATCGTGGGAAAGGATAATAAGGTTGTATTTAATCAGACGATTCCGTACATTAATAATAACAAGGTAGTTTGCAATGTCAGTATAGATAACCCGCATTTATGGAATGGAATAAAAGACCCTTACCTTTATAAAACGGAAACTGTATTGAAGAGAAAAGGGAGAGAGATTGACAGGGTAGAAGAAAATATCGGTATACGTTCTTACTATGTTGACTCGGATAAGGGATTCTTCCTTAATGGGGAACATTTAAAACTGAGAGGAGTCTGCCGTCACCAGGATTGGGACAGCATAGCTTCAGCTCTGACTGAGAAGAACCACCTTGCAGATTTTAGTTTTTTGGGGGAGATGGGAGCAAATGCCTTACGTCTGGCTCATTACCCACAGGCTCAGTTTATGTTCCGGGAAGCAGACAAGATAGGATTTATTGTATGGGAAGAAATACCATTTGTCGGTGGCTATATTAAGTCAAAAGATTTTGAAGACAATCTGAAACTTCAGCTTAGTGAACTGATATTACAGAACTATAACCACCCGTCAATTTGCTTTTGGGGAATATTTAATGAGATCACAGGCGACTTTGATTCAATCGTGGCTCAACTGAATGAACTGGCACATAAACTAGATCCATACAGGACGACTGTAGCAGCAACTTACCAGGAAGGGAGTTTCAACTTCATTACTGATGCCATTGCTATGAACAAATACTTTGGCTGGTATTATAACAAAGTTGAAGATTTCGCTACTTATTTTGATAATTGGCACATGAAGAATTCGAATGCAAAAATCGGTCTGAGTGAATATGGCGGGGGCGCCAACACGAATCAACATGTAGATCAATTTGTACCAGAAGATGATCCAAGACCATCTTCCAGGGGACCATGGCATCCGGAAGAGAAACAGACTGCCATTCATATAAGTACTTTAAAAATGATCACCGAAAGAGATTATATCTGGGGATCTTTTGTCTGGAACATGTTCGATTTCGGATCAAACTCTCAAAATGCAGGTGGCTTACCTCACCTGAATGATAAAGGTTTGGTAACTTATGATCGCAAATTCAGAAAAGATGCTTTCTATTTATATAAGGCGAACTGGAATAAAAGTGAAAAAACAACCCATCTATGTTCGAAAAATTATACAGAACGCAAAGAGAATGTAACAGATATTGTAGCATTTACAACAGCTCCTTCCGCTAAACTTTTAATTAATGGAAAGTTGGTTGGAAAAATGGAAACAGATAAATTCGCTACCCTGATCTGGCGAAATATTAAGCTAAGTCCTGGTAAAAATCATATTGAAATCAATTCTTCCGATGGAATTGACTTTGCTGACTGGACTGTTAAAGATTAATCATCAAAATAATTCAAAGACCTGCATGGATTTTTAAAATACTTGCAGGTTTTTTCAGGTTAGATTTTTATGTTTTTAGTATCAAATAATAATTTTGAAGTTATTCTGAATCAAGGAACTCAAGAATTTTAATAATATCGTCCACTAAATTGAGATTAGATATTGCATCACATTCCGCTATAACGAAAAAGCCCTGCAGCCGCCTGCGGCGTCTGCAGGGCTTTTTCGTTGCTAAGCATCCGCAAAGAGTATCACCGCGAGTGAGGCGAGCTGTAATCCTCACCTTTTTACCCCCAAACCCCACTGACGCATCGGTCAGTGTAGGCCCAAGGGGGGCTTTAGTACACCTTAATAATTAACTTCGTTCTGTGACATTATAGCTCTACATAAGATGCGCACCAAGGTTTTTTGTTTGTTAGGCTCTATAGCTGAGGATCAAGAAATAATCAACCTTTAGAATTAAATTTTATTTCTTCTTTTCAAACTATACGAGGTGAAATCTGCTAAAATTAAATTTGACTTTTAATGGTTGGTAGCTTAACTTTGATTGTATAATGACCCCGATTTAATGAAAATAAAGAAGTACTTCATAATTGCCGGCCTGTGCATGATCACCCTGATTAATACGGGTTGTGAAGATGAGCCTCCTGAAGTAACAACGCTTGAGGCCATAGATGTCGGCAATGCCAGTGCAGTTTTGAGAGCTCGGATAGTTCCAAACAGCACTGACTTTTACCTGGTGTTTGAGTGCGGAGAATCTCATGATTACGGCTTTTCTTCAGGTGAAATACAGTTGACGGGGTCCCCTGCGACGGTATGTTATGAAATGGGCCAACCTTTTTTAAAGTCGGGTCAAACATATTATTTCAGAGCATCATTGGTAAACAATGAAATGGTGATTGAAGGTGATGAGTTGACATTTAAAACGACTGTTAAGGATAAGGATGGCAATGACTATAATATTGTCACCATCGGAACTCAAACCTGGATGAAAGAAAACTTAAAGACAACAAGGTTAAATGACGGGACTACCATTCCGGTTGTCACTGGTGCGAGTGAGTGGTCCGGGCTTACAACTCCAGGATATTGCTGGTATGATAACAATATTGATTACAAGAACCCTTACGGAGCATTGTACAACTGGCCTGCTGTAAATACAGACCAACTCTGTCCCGAGGGCTGGCATGTTCCGTCAGTCGAAGAGTGGAACGTCCTCGTATCTTTTCTTGGGGAGAATGCAGTAGGTGCAATGAAAGAAGAAGGCATTGTCCACTGGAACAGTCCGAATTCTGATGCAACAAATACCAGTGGTTTTACAGGACTGCCTGGCGGTTATCGAAATTGCTACGGCGACTATTACGGATTGAGTAATAATGGTTTCTGGTGGAGTAATTACTATACTGAGCTTGTTGATGCCTATTGGGTGGCGGATGGGTTTCAGATATCTATTTCTCAACTTAGCAGTGCTTTTGCTTTATATTCTTATTCTAGTTCCGCTACTGACAATTTATCATTGGTTGATATAAACGATGGTTATTCTGTACGATGCATCAGAGACTAAATTATATAGTCAGCTAAGAATACAAGATATGTTAAGCCAGGTATTTCTTCTGTCAAAGAATATCCCCCTCTACTATTTTAATCTCTTGAAGCTGATTAAGAGGTCAAATTAGTAACCGGAGCTTAACCTTGTCATTTTATCCGTTCATTTTGATAAAGTTAGGTTAGACGATAACGCAAGTCAACAATAATCTCCTCCATATCAATAATGCTAAACATGCTCTGATCACATGTACTCATACTACCCACTGCTATAATCTTTTACCCCCAACCCCCACTGACGCATCGGTCAGTGCAGGCCCAAGGGGGGCTTAGAAAGTAAATCATAATAATGTATCCGCACCAGCGCTGCAAGGCTTTTGACTTGTTATGCACCCCCACCGAGGATCAGGCGATCGCAGGGAGCGTAATCCATCAAAATCTCATGTACCCGCCCCCCATTTCCTTCTCTCTATTTTAAACAGAATTAAGTGTTTTTGCCTTAGCGATCTATTTATA
>JAPLDY010000209.1 GCA_026391595.1 Bacteroidia bacterium | reverse complement strand
TTGCCATGATAAAATAATATGAAATATTCCTTCTCTGTTTTCTGTTTCATCCTCTTCCTTTTTTCTGCGGTCAACGCCCAGGAAGTAATCTATCCGATTACAAATTATACAACAAAAGAATATGGCAGGGATTACCATCCCACAAATATGTCAATAATCCAGGACCAACGCGGGATTATATATGCTGCAAACGGATTCAAGCTGCTTGAATTTGATGGTCATTCCTGGAGCTCATATCCGATAAACAAGGAGGCATGGATCCTTTCCCTGGCTGTCGACCCTTCAGGAATTATTTATGCCGGATCCCAGAACGAATTCGGTTATTTTGTACCAGATCCCGTCTCAGGCTTAAAATATTTTTCTCTGTCGGATTCCCTTGAAATTCAGGACATGGATTTTTCGAATGTCTGGAAAGTGAGTATATTTTCAGGAGGGGTTGCCTTCCAGGCTGAAGAGAAACTTTTTATTTACCAGAACGGCAAAATTAATATCATCAAACCTGAAACATCATTCCATACATCTTTTGTTGTAAATGATGTATTGTATGTCAGACAGCGGGAGATCGGTCTTATGTCATTGCAAAATGGCATTCTTTTACCTGAAGATGAAAGCGGGTTATTCAAATCCATGGGAATTTTCCTTATGCTTCCTTTTGACAAAGAGGGCAGGGAGATCCTTATAGGTACCCGCGAAAGCGGATTTTATATTTTCGATCCTTCATTAAAAATCAATCGCTTCCGTTCGTTTGCCATTAAAAACCAGACATTGATTGATGCAGCAATTGTTAACGGAGGTGTTGTTCTTCATGATGGTAATATTGGCCTCAGTACCGTGACAGACGGAATAATAATAATTGACCGTGATGGTAACATTATAAAGGAAATAAACAGAGTCTCAGGTCTGGCTGACAATGATGTAAAACAAATCATTGCAGACAAGGATAAAAATCTGTGGCTTTCTTTAAACAATGGTATCAGCACTATAGGATACAGTTCTCCCATTTCTTTTTATGATGACAAATCGGGATTGAATGGTTCGGTTAACACCATAATAAGGCATAATGGAGTATTATATATTGGTACAAGCACCGGATTGTATGTTCAGAAAAGTGTTTCTTCACCTGAGTTTACTTTTTCAGAAACTATTAATCTTTCTCATCCGATCAGAAGTCTGATCGAAGCCGACGGATCTATATTTGCCGGAACTGATGCAGGCTTATATGAAATACAGGGAAACAAAGCTGAGCAAAGGGCGGAAGGAGAATCTTACAGTCTCTGCTATTCACCATCTATGAACCTCCTTTTTTCCGGGGGATCAAAAGGATTATCGGTTTTTATTAAGAAAGGCTCTCTTAAGAAGATCAACCTGCCAGAGGAGATCAGTTCGGATATTGTAGCTGTTGCAGAAAGAAATGCAGGGAGTCCGGATTCATGCGAAATCTGGATCGGGACAAGATATGACGGTGCGCTCAGGCTTGTTTTCCGGAAGGACCTAAGCTGTAAGATAGATAAATATAGTTCAGCAGACGGACTTGCTGCTGGTCCGGTAATACCGTTCAGTATCGAGAAAGAAGTTATTTTCGGCACTATTGATGGCCTTTATAAATTTATACATGAGAGTGCTGTCAGGGAAACACTACCGGATTCTCTTAGAAATAATCCTGATTTCCTGAGAGGATATTTTTTAACTTTTCATATTTCACCGGATACAATCGGGATATCTTTCTCATCTCTTGTCGACAGCCCGGATAAGATTTGGATATGCGCTGACAACAGACTTGGCTACCTGAATAAAAGCAGCTATGATCATTTTATTCGCACTCCGTTTATGGGTATTGATGCCGGAAAGATCAATACAATCTATCCCGACATAAACGGAATTTGCTGGATCGGCACTACAGATGGCCTCGTTCGTTATGATTTAAAATCAGAAAAAGATTATTCATCTCCTTTTACGGCAATCATCAGGAAGGTTCTTGCAACCCGTATTGATTCAGTCATTTATCAGGGTGTGTTTTTCACTAAAGAATCTTCCGGACTAAAGCCAGCTATATTGCAGCCTGATTTTCTTAAACCCGAACTTTCCTACAGCAATAATTCCCTGAGGCTGGACTTTGCTGCAACCTTTTTTGAAAATCAGGATAAAATGATGTTCTCCAGCAGACTTGAAGGGTACGATAATGAATGGACAAGTTGGGAACACAAATATTACCAGGAATATACAAACCTGCATGAAGGCAGCTATATTTTTCACGTGAGGGCTAAGAATGTTTACGGACAGATAAGTGAAGAAGCTCTTTACAGTTTTTCAATATCACCCCCCTGGTTCAGGTCTTTCATAGCCTATATTATATATGTATTGACTTCAATAGCCCTTATATGGCTGATAATAAAACTTTATACAATGCGTCTTAAGCGTGAGAACATAAGGCTTGAGGGCATTGTAATGGAAAGGACAGCTGAAGTTGTCCGCCAGAGGGATCTCCTTGAACATCAGAAGACAGAGATTGAAGACAGCATCCGCTATGCAAGCCGTATCCAGAGTGCGGTATTGCCTGCCGATCAGGAGTTTACAAACCTGGTTCCCAAAAGCTTTGTCTTTTTCAGACCCCGGGATATAGTCAGCGGTGATTTTTACTGGGTGAGCCGGATAGATAATAATCTAATAATTTCTGCAGCCGACTGTACGGGACATGGTGTGCCGGGAGCATTTATGAGTATGCTTGGAGTTGCGTTCCTGGATGAGATCGTGAACAAAGATCATGTCACAAGACCTGAACTGATCCTCAACAAATTAAGAGGAAAAGTCATTGATGCCCTTCAGCAGCAGGGTATATCGGGCGAAGCAAAGGACGGAATGGACATAGTTGTTGTATGCATTGACGAAAACGCTGGTAAACTGTTCTTTGCAGGGGCATATAATCCATTGATAATGATAAGGAAAGGAGTTTTATCAGAGTATCGGGGAGACAGGATGCCGATTGCGATCTTTGATAATATGAAGGATTTTTCGGTTCATGAAATTTCAGTGGAAAAAGGGGATCTGTTTTATTTCTCTTCCGATGGTTATGAAGATCAGTTCGGCGGACCGGAAGGCAAAAAATTCAAATCAAAACAATTCAAGGAGCTTCTGATGAAAATTTACGACAAGCCTATGAAGGATCAGAAAGATATCATTATCAGTACATTTGATGAGTGGAAGGGTGATCAGAACCAGATTGATGATATAGTTGTGATCGGAGTCCGCATTTAAGAAGAGGGTGTTGACAGATTATTTTTAACTTTGGGCTCTTTATTATTCATAGATCATTATGGCTGGCAGCAATTCCATTAAACCATACGGTGAAAAGCAAATGGCTTTTGACAAGCGGTACCTTGAGATGGCGCTTATCTGGTCACAGAATTCCTATTGTGTAAGGCGGCAGGTGGGAGCATTGATAGTCAAAGGGAAAATGATCATTTCCGATGGCTATAACGGAACACCGGCAGGCTTTGAGAATGTATGTGAAGATGAAGATAACGTTACAAAGCCTTATGTTCTCCACGCTGAAGCCAATGCAATAACCAAGGTTGCCAAATCAAACAATTCAAGCGAAGACTCAACTCTTTATGTAACCACTTCCCCCTGCATGGAATGTGCAAAACTCATAATCCAGTCGGGTATAAAAAGAGTCGTCTACTGCAACAAGTATCGCATAACCGATGGGCTTGATCTTCTTAAGCGGGCCGGAATAGAGCTCGTGTACATCGATCCTGAAAACAATATTTATGAGCAACAATAATTCTAAAAAAACTGTTTTTCTTCCATTGCTGGTCGCCTTCTCGCTTGTTACAGGCATTCTTATAGGGATATATCTTCCAAGGAAGAACGATCTTCCTCAACATTTCGGGATAAAATCAAAAAGCGATAAGGTAAACATGGTCCTCAACAGGATTGAATCCGAATATGTCGATCCTGTTGACCGCAATGAGCTTGTTGAAACGGCTATACCCGCAATTCTGAAAAAGCTTGATCCGCACTCAGTTTATTTCCCGGCTAAAGAGCTTAAACGGGCAAACGAATCCATACTTGGAAATTTTGAAGGTATAGGAATCTCCTTTAACATGCTTACAGACACTATCCTTGTAATCAGTACAATCCTGGGAGGTCCTTCCGAGAAGCTTGGAGTCCAGGCTGGCGACAAGATCCTTTATGTGAATGATTCCCTTGTCGCAGGAAAACAAATAAGCGATGAAGATGTTATGGGAATGCTAAAAGGGCCAAGAGGAACAGTTGTCAACGTAAAAATCCTCCGCAGGGGATATCCTGAGCTTCTATCATTCAATATTACACGCGATAAGATTACCATTTACAGCGTCGATGTGGCATATATGATAGATGGGAATACCGGTTATATAAGAATTAACAATTTTGCAGAATCGACTTACGCGGAATTTATGAACGGACTCAAAGAGCTGAGAGCCAAGGGAATGACAAAGCTTATCGTTGATCTTCGTGGCAACTCGGGTGGAGTTATGGATGCTTCTATCCAGATCGCAAATGAATTCCTGAAAAAAGGAGATCTTATTGTTTATACCAAAGGCCGTGCGCGGGTGCGCAGCGAGGCACGGGCTTCTGGCAGCGGAGAATTTGAAACTGGAGAACTTGTCATGCTTATCGATGAGGGGAGCGCCTCAGCAAGCGAGATCCTTGCAGGAGCAATTCAGGATAATGACCGCGGGAGTATTATAGGCAGACGTTCCTTCGGCAAGGGCCTGGTACAGGAGCAGGTCAATTTCCCTGATGGATCAGGCATGAGACTTACCATGGCACGCTATTATACACCTTCCGGAAGATCGATACAAAAACCTTATAATGAAGGTTTTGAAGAGTACTATGATGACCTGAATATCAGATTGAACCATCGCGAATTCGAGACATCCGACAGCATCCATTTTGCCGATTCCCTGAAGTTCACCACTGTTGGAGGAAGAACTGTCTATGGCGGCGGCGGAATAATGCCCGACAAATTCGTTCCGGTTGATACTTCAGGCATATCATCCTATTTCATGAAAGTCAGACCGTTGATATATTCTTTTGCTTTGACATATACCGAAAACAACAGGGAGATGCTGAAGAAATATCCTGAGGCTGACGATTTTGAAAAATTTCTTGATAAGCAGAGTTTGCTGGATCAGTTTGTACGCTACGCTTCTTCCAAAAATGTGAAGCCGGATCCGGAAGGATTGAAGATTTCAGGTTCAATTATCCATACCCAGATAAAAGCTTATATCGCCCGTTACATACTTGACAATAAGGGTTTCTATCCCATCTGGGAAGAAATCGATACAACGCTGAAGTATGCGATTGAGTATCTGAAAAAATAACCTCTCCCCCAACCTCTCACCGAAGCGGGACAGGCTCTCCTCCATGAGCGAGGAGCTATTTTATGATAAGGTTATTTACAAAATCTGTGATCACCTTCATTGTCAGATCTTCCTCCTCGATAAATCCCAGATGCCCTGAGTTTTTCAGCATTACCACTTTAGCATTCTGAGGAAGATGAACCTCTGAAAGTACTGATTCGTAGTTTACATAATTATCCATCGTGCCGAGGATCCAGAGACATGGAACTCTGCCGGCTTCCATTACTGAGACTCTTGAAGGCCGTGCCATCATGCCTTTGAGTACTGCTATTATTGCTTCACCAGATATTCCTGACGCGATCTCTTTTGAACGAAGGAGTGCTTCATGGAATCTTTTAAGAGTGTTTGGTGCATACATTTTCGTCACATTGCCGGGATAGAACTGATCTTTTTTCCCTTCCCTGACAAGACCTGTTTCCATCTCCCTTTTTTCAATAGTTTCAGGAGTGTCAGCAAAGGGATGGGAATGAAACAGGCAGTAACCAGTAAGCATTTCAGGATAAAGATCCGTAAAAGCCAGAGTTATATAACCACCCAGAGAATGGCCGGTAATGAATGCTCTCTTTATGTTGAGATATTCAAGTAATTTTGCCACGACTGTTGCCATAAAATCCATTGTGCTCACTTCACCATAGATAGATGATTTGCCATGACCCGGCAGGTCAACTGTAATGACCCTGAAATTTTCAGATAATCTGTTTGCAAAACTGGTCCATATTTCCGCAGTTTCAAGGTAACCATGAATAAGCACAATAGTTGCACCAATACCCTGATCAGTAAAATGTATCTTGCCGGAATCATATTGAAAAAATGCGTTCACAGGAGTCAGTTTCCGCTAAGTTAGTCGTAATATTTTTAGCCAGATGTGGATTGTCATTGTTAATGTTACTAAATAATTTTAATTTTACCCTATTAGGCTGGGAATCGCGATAATATTGATGGAGATTCTTCGCTTTTTCCATTATTGGGATTTCAATTATTGCATAAAAAATTATAAAGAAAAATAGTCGTAAATAATTCATAAACAATGAATAAGGTTCTTTTTTCATCCGTCTCAAAAAAATTCACAATGGCTTTGGCCGGACTCTTTCTACTGCTGTTCCTGCCGGTTCATCTTGCTATTAACCTGATGCTGCTGAAAAGCGACCCGGAGCCTTTCAAAAAGGCCGCACTTTTCATGGCATCATTCCCGCTTATCAAAATCATTGAAATTGCGCTTTTTGCGATGATTCTGATTCATATCTCCTGGGGCATTTTCCTGCAGATCCAGAACTGGCTTTCAAGGCCGGTAGGCTATGCAGGCGGAAACAGGTCCGAAACATCATTCTTCTCAAAATTCATGATTTGGACCGGAGCTTCTGTACTCACCTTCCTGGTGCTTCACTTTTTCAATTTCTATTTCATTAAGCTCGGGTTTGTTGAAGGTGATCCTGAAGATTTTTATTCGGTTGCACACAACCTCTTCAAAATACCGGCATACAATTATATCTACCTTGCCTGCTTTATTCTTCTCGGGCTTCACCTTTTTCATGCTTTCTCTTCGGCTTTTCAGACTCTGGGGTTAAATCACAGGATCTGGACTCCTGTCGTTAACGCAGCAGCATGGGTCTATGCAATCTGCATACCTGCAGGGTTTGCTTTTATTTCGATAACGCTCTGGCTATTCAGATAGAAAATAAATAATCATGGGAAAACTTAATTCAAAGATACCTGATGGTCCGCTGGCTCAGAAATGGACTAAATACAAAGCTTCCGTCAAGCTCGTAAATCCGGCTAACAAAAAGAAGCTTGAAGTTATAGTTGTTGGAACAGGCCTTTCAGGTGCCGGTGCTGCCTCAGCTCTTGGAGAGCTTGGTTACAGCGTAAAGAATTTCTGTTACCAGGATTCACCCAGAAGGGCACATTCCGTAGCAGCCCAGGGAGGTATAAATGCAGCAAAAAACTATCAGAATGATGGCGATTCGACATATCGTTTATTCTATGATATGATAAAAGGAGGCGATTACCGGGCCAGGGAGGCCAATGTTTACCGGGCTGCTGAAGTCAGTAATCAGGTAATTGATCATTTTACCGCACTTGGTGTTCCCTTCGCACGCGATTATGGAGGGACTCTCGATACAAGATCGTTCGGGGGTGTTCAGGTTTCCCGTACATTTTATGCAAAAGGACAGACCGGTCAGCAATGTCTTCTCGGCTGTTATTCTTCACTGAACAGACAGATAAAAAAAGGAAATGTAAAAATGTTCCCGCGTCGTGAAATGCTAGACCTTGTAGTGATAGATGGTAAAGCAAGGGGAATAATAACAAGAAACCTGATCACCGGCGAAATAGAGAGGCATGGCGCCCACGCAGTTGTGCTTGCCACCGGAGGTTACGGAACTATTTATTATATGTCGACACTGGCAGTCAATTCCAATGCCTTCGAAATGACGGAAGGGTATGGGTCCCGAAGACAAAAGGAGATTCGCGTCAGGCAAATGATATTCCCGAGGAGGAGCGAGATTATTTTCTTGAAAGAAGATATCCGGCATTCGGAAATCTTGTTCCGCGTGATGTCTCCTCAAGGGCTATCAAGGAGCGCTGTGATGCAGGCTATGGTGTAGGGGAAACAAAGCTGGCTGTAAATCTCGATTTCATGGATGCGATCAACAAGCAGGGAAAGAAAGCCATTGAGAATAAGTATGGCAACTTATTTGAAATGTACAAGACAATCACCGGGATTGACCCTTATGAAGAACCAATGAGGATCTACCCGGCGGGCCATTATACCATGGGAGGTTTGTGGGTTGACTATGAACTGATGACAACAATCCCGGGATTATATGCCATAGGTGAATCGAATTTCTCAGATCACGGGGCCAACAGGCTCGGGGCAAGTTCCCTTATGCAGGCTGCCGGCGATGGATATTTTGTTCTCCCCAATACCATAAGCAATTTCCTGGCTAATGATATCCGCACTCCCAGGATCCAAACCAGCAGTCCGGAATTTGTCGAGGCTGAAAAATCATCAACCGAAAGACTGAACAAACTTTTGTCAATCAAAGGAAGGCAAAATGCATCCTCCTTCCACAAGCGTCTGGGTAAAATAATGTGGGATTATGTTGGCATGACCAGAAATGAAGCAGGTTTAAATAAAGCGCTCGGAATGATCCGTGAACTCCAGAAGGAATTCTGGAAAGATCTTAATATTCCCGGTACAGCCGGTGAACTTAATATGGAACTGGAAAAAGCAGGGAGAGTTGCTGATTACTTAGAACTCACCCAGCTTCTTATTGCTGATGCTCTCGACAGGAAGGAATCATGCGGGGCACATTTCAGGGAAGAGTTTAAGACTGACGATGGTGAGGCGCTCAGAAATGACAAGGATTATGCTTATGTGGCAGCATGGGAATTTGCCGGGGAAGGTAAACCTCATATCCTCCATAAAGAAGAGCTTAAATTTGAGGAAGTGGAAATGAAAGTGCGCAGTTATAAATAAAAGTCATGCAGGTCGTGCAAGTCATGCAGGTCGTGCAGGTCGTGCAGGTCGCTATAAATTTAAGGACTTGCAGGACTGGCAAGACAATGAACTAATAATATAACAAAAGAATATTATGAAATTAGTTTTAAAAATATGGCGGCAAAAGAACGCCGATGCAAAAGGTACTTTCGCGACTTACAGGATGGATGATGTCTCTCCTGAGATGTCGTTCCTCGAGATGCTGGATTCTCTTAACAAGAAACTGGTTGAAGAGAACAAAGATCCGGTGGCCTTTGACCATGACTGCCGTGAAGGAATATGCGGGTCGTGCGGGATGTTTATAAACGGTCATCCTCATGGGCCGGTTCCTGCAATCACCACTTGCCATCTGTCAATGAGATATTTCAGGGATGGCGATACGATATGGATAGAACCATGGAGGGCTAAACCTTTTCCGGTAATTAAGGATCTCATCGTCGACAGGAGCGCTTTTGACAAAATCCAGAGTGCCGGCGGATTTATTTCAATCAATACCGGAGCAGCGCCTGAGGCGAATTCAATACTTGCAAAGAAGAAAAATGCAGATGATGCCTTCGATTCATCTATCTGCATAGGATGCGGAGCCTGTGTTGCCGCATGCAAAAACGCTTCTGCCATGTTGTTCGTATCGGCGAAGATCTCTCAGTTTGCTCTTTTGCCGCAGGGTCGCATAGAGGCAAAAGAGAGAGTCAGGGAAATGGTCGAGAAGATGGATGAACTGGGCTTCGGAAGCTGCTCAAACTCAGGGGCATGCGAAGCTGAATGCCCCAAGCAGATCAAGCTTACAAATATTGCAAGGCTCAACCGGGAATACTATAAAGCATTTTAATTATTCGGTACTGAATATAATTTCATTCCATTAACATCGAGGGCCGACAGAAAACCATAGCCCATTTCCAGTCCATATACACAACCGGTGTCGATCGGGATCACTCCTGTCCTTTTGTCAATTTGTTTTTTTACGAAATCAAGGGTTTTTGGACGATGGCCGTGTATAATTGTTTTTCCCCATAATACCGGATTCTCATAAGAAAGTCTGCTTTCCCAGATCATATGGTTCGTGTCAGAAAAAGGATCAGCATCACCATCATTAAATCCGGCATGGACAAACAGATAATTCCCGGTTGATTCATAGTATTTAAGACCGGAGAAAAAATCAATATACCCTTTTTCAATATCCTGCACATTCAGTACTCCAAAACTTTGAAGCGTTGTTTCGCCGCTGTTCATAATCCAAAGGTACAACATCGCGGGATCGGTGTATGAATCCAGAAGCATCGCTTCATGATTACCTGCCAGGGGGATAATATCGAATCCTTTTTCTTTAAGATCGATAATGAAATCGATAACCTCCTTGCTTTGCATACCCCGGTCAATATAGTCACCGAGAAGAATAAGCCGGTCTGCTTTTTTGAGGTCAATAGTTTTTACGACAAGCTCGTAAAATGGCTTATAACAACCATGAATATCCGCTATTGCAATAAGACGGCTCACATACAGATTGTTTCGATCTCTTTTACAGTTTTCGGAATTGGTTTACCTAAAAGCTTAT
>JAPLDY010000011.1 GCA_026391595.1 Bacteroidia bacterium | reverse complement strand
ATCGGCAGTCAGGTTCTGGTCCTGGTTTCTGCAGCCGGTTATTGCAACGATGAATGCAATTAAGATAAAGGTCTTTTTCATTATACTTTTATTTAATGTCTGACAAATTAAAAATTTAAATTCATTTTGTTCAAAACACCCGCTACCCCGCCTTCCCCAAAGGGGGCAGGAGCTTATCATTTCCCCCTTGGGGGAAATTAAGAAAGAGGGTAGTCCATTATAAGTCATGTTACTTTTCTGATAATGTTTTAACCGGTGTTACGGGAGTTTTCATCTCAAAATCATATAGTGTCTGTATCTTAAGATTGAGAAGTTCGAGTTTGTACGATATAAGTGAATTGGTATAGGATAATTGTTTTTGCGAAAGTTGATTCTGGTAGATGCTGAGGTCCATCCCGGTCAGATCGCCATTCTTGTATTTCTCAAGATTCAGGTCGTATGTCAGCTGTGCATTTGTGACGTTCTGTTTTGCAATGTCGATCTGGTTCTGAAGGTTGAGCAGGTTCCTGTAGACCTTTCTCACGCCGAGTATTATATTACTCTGTTCTTCTTCGTATGAGATATTGGCAGATTCAATATTTGCCTGCGATGCCTTTATCCTCGATTTTCTTTCTCCCCAATCCCAGAGAGGGATATTAAGTGAGAGCGAAACACTTTCATTATCGGTCGGACTTGCATAAACATCCCCAAAAACTTCATTATCGCCAAATAGACCGACAGAAAGACCGAGGTTCCCCTTGAATTCATTCAGTGCTTTCGTCTGGATAAGATCGAACTGTGAAGTCTCAATGGTTATCTGGCTTTGTCTGAGCTCCATCCTGTTTGCAAGTCCCTGGTCGATAGCAAAAGTAATATCAACTCCGACAGTGTCCACGGCAATGTTTGGTAGTACTGAGAAGTCGTCATAGAGGCTCATTCCTATGAGCAGCTTGAATTCATCCTTGGCATTCTCAAAAGAAACCTGGCCGTTCTCATATTCCGACTTTGACGATGCCAGGTTAAGCTCAGCCTGGAACATCTCCTCACGTGCTGAGATGCCTGCCTCGACTTTGTTCTTTGATACTTCATAGCTTTTTTGCATATTCCCGTAAGCCTGGTTGGCGATATCCATACTCTGCTGTTGCTGGTATACATAATAGAATGCCTGCGTCACATTCTTCTCAAGCGAAAGGAGCTGGATGGCATAGTTGAGCTGTGCATTTTCAAGAGCAAGCTGTAATTCCTTAAGCTGAAGCTTTGTCCTGTTATAGGTAAAAATAGGCTGATCGAGGCTCAGTGAGAGCCTGTTACTGAATCCCTTGGTAGTCTTGTTTGAATATTCGCTGTATGAGTCCTTGTAACCAAAGCGGTTTGTCAGTGAAACGACGGCGTCTGTAAATACAATTGGCTGTGCAATGGTAAAAAGTCCAAAGCTTTCAGTTGTCCTTGTCGAGTTCCACTGCGAGATCAGATCATTGAATTCACGGTTCTGATTATAACCTATGGGGTTTACCGAAAGTGAGAACTGCGATTTCAATGCTGCATTCTGGGCATTAAGGTTCTCCTGGCTGCGTACAAGGTTCAGCCTGGTTCTCTTCATCGAAGGGCTATTGTCTTCTGCGATCTTCAGAGCCTCTCCAAGTGTGACCGCTTTCTGGGGATAGGCGCATAATACATTGAACATCAGCAGTAATGCTGCCATTATGATACTGCCCCCTGTTTTAAATGTTTTTTTCATTTTCTCGTTCTTTGTTCGATTGTTCTTCGATCTTAATTCTTGCCTGACGCCTGCCGCCTTTAATTCACCTTCACCCACTTGATAGCATCACCCAGCACAATCCTTCCTGCTGACTGGTTCGTCAGCTCGACCTTTGCACTATCAGGCGACAAATAATACTGACCCAGCTTGTTCCAGCCTCCTTCGGCATTTTCGAAATCGACTGTGATCTCTTCTACTCCTTCATCGTGATATATCTTATAATGCATATCCTTATATGAGCTCTCTTCCTTTGAAGCCACCGGACCACCAGATCCCCCCTGTCCACCGCCCTGGCCGCCTCTCTGTCCACCAACAGTAACACTGCCTGTTATCAGCTTGCCTATGTAGCAGTAAACATCATAATATCCGGGTTCGTTAATTTTTGCTGACCATGTGACTTTGCTGTCGCCTGTTCCTCCGCGGGTAAATACCGACGAAAGTACATAGTCTCCATAATAAGCTGATTGTATTGAAGCCTGCCAGTAATCGGGTGCCCAGTACTGGTTAATTTGCTGATATCCCTGACTTACCCTGGCTTTAATTCCAAAGAGCCTCTTAAGAGGGGCCTGAACCACTTTATTCCCTGGGTTAAACCCGGGATCCTCGTTGTCGACTATTATTTCTCCGGTGATTTTTTTCTCCGGCATGGGAACCAGTGTCTCTTCTTCCTTGAATTCAGAAGATTTGCTCTTTAATTTTCGGATATCCTCAACAGGAATGTTCCTTTCCCCAGGTATATTCTTGGAAAACAGAGTATTGATCAACAATGCTCTGGGCTGGGCATCGAGTATTATCCCTATTTTTTTTGCCTGATGGGCACTTATTTCCACAATCTTTGATATGTCAGCAGCTTCCATTCCACGGCCTTGCATTGAGATAGAAATGTTGCCTCCGCCTCCCGACCCGGCCTGGGCCATAGCCATATTTATTTGCCCTCCTCCCCGTCCTGCACCCGGACCACCTGTTCTGAATGCAAGATTGAATATACCCGGAACACTTTCCGGATTCGATGCGATAAAAGTCACAAGATATCTTACCCTGTCACCGACGAGGATCTCATTGACCTGCGGTTCCCCAAAATTAAATCCCGGTTGTTCCTTAGTGTTAAACCAGTTTTCAAGGTACGGATAAAATTCAAAGCCGAATCTCTGGTTCAGGTCCTCATTGAATTTCCTTATATCTACACTTTGAAATTTATGATCGTCAATATATTTCTGGAACCACTCCTTGAATTCGGTTATTCCCACTTTAGATCTGATCAGGTTGAAAAGATAATCACCTTTCACTGTCAGGATAGCCCTTATCGTATCACTTGCCGGATTCAATTCAAGAATCTCCCTGAAACTGGCATTCTTTAGAATAAGATTTGCCTTGTCATTACCTGACAACCCATCTGTTATGTTCATCGCTCCGGCCTGCGGGGTATTTACTTTCTGGAGATGCGATTCAAATACAGCATTTATGACGGGGTA
The DNA here is from genome assembly GCA_026391595.1 of Bacteroidia bacterium. Taxonomy (GTDB): domain Bacteria; phylum Bacteroidota; class Bacteroidia; order Bacteroidales; family VadinHA17; genus LD21. Next base: position 10,866 of record JAPLDY010000011.1, on the reverse strand, counting down.
TTCTGAAGAGTAGAAATTATTTTTAAAGAAGTAGAAACTTGGTCCTAGACGATAACGTGTTGGTTCATTAACGACAGCTCCGTTTACGAACCTGTAATTCGTACTGCTGATAAATGTGCTCCTGACAAAATTATTAAAGATCCTTACCTGCAGTTCTTTATCGGTAATAACCTGATTTTGCCTTGCCATATTCTTCTTCTGATTCGCGAACTGCTTATAGAAACCTCTTCTAAGTGAATTCAATGACGACAGTTTTTCAGGTAAAAGAACCATTGAAGGCTGCAATTCTGCCCTGGTCTGAGTATTCATTTTAGGATAAGAATAGAACTGGATCGGGACTTCAATCAAAGACAGGGTTTTGAAAGGATATTTTGTTGAAAAATTGGTTTCCAGATCCCTCATTATTCCTGAAACCAGCAAAGGCAGGGTATCACTGATTAAGGAGAGTTGTTTTTTGTAAAAATCATGGCCTTTTATATACCAGGTAATATATTTTACAGAGTCCACCTTGAGAGTATCTGATCTGTAATCTCCGATTGCCAGGGTAATTCCGGTCAGCGGTGATTCAGGAGTAAAAACAAATGTACCATCCCTGTTTTCAGATGTTCCCTGTGAGATTGCTGTTAAGTCTTTATTTGTTTTAACGCGAAGGGTATAGTTGGTAAAATCGATTTTTATCCTGGCAGGGTTTGACGGGTAATAATTGAGTCCTGGTACGGGATACCAATACGTTTCAGGTGTCAGGAGTACGTACTTTTCAGTAAGGAATGCCTGCCTCTTGTTTATATTTAGCATCATGGCCCTGTAGCGCGTCTCCTTCATATTGTCCGAATAATTGGGATAGCAGAAAGCTTCATTGATGGTACCTGCATAGGAAATTACGATACTGTCACGATCACCCGGGGCAAGCGACTTACCCGGATCAATATCAATAACATCATGTGTCTGTTTGAATTTAAGTTCTTTTCCTCCGGAGGTAACTCCTGATACCGTCAGCCCGGGATTTAATGAAAAGAGAAAGCTGCTGAGGTTTTTATTATTTTGGTTTATAAATTCCAGGTCTGCAGATGCCTCAAGGAACTTACCTTTATGAGAAATATCAATATCAGCATCAGTCAGCCTGACAAAGTCTCTTTCCTCAAATTGTTTTCCGGTCCCGATCACCAGATTCTTTTCATCAAGAGTGCTCCTGTAAGATGAGTATGTATTGAATGCGCATACCACTGCACCTGCAAAGAAAATAATCATGAAAACAACAGATATGGTAGTGTGCGTTTTAGCCTGAGGTAATCGCTTGAATAATAATACGGTAGCCAGAACCAATGATGATCCCAGGAAGAAATACAGGAGGCGCTGATTTAAAATCTGGCTTAAGTTGTCGAATCCTATAATGGTCGATTGGAAAACAGGCAAACCGAACGCCATATAATCGAATATCGAACCAAACCGGTACCAAAGCCAGAACATGTCGAGTGCTGCCAGCCCGAGTAAAATAAGGAAAGTAATTGCCTGGTTCCTAATGAGTGACATCAGCATAAAAGCCAGACCGAGGCTGAACAGGATTGTCGGAACACATAAAATAAGAAGGTAGTAGAGATACGACATCAGGTCGATCGTCATGTTCTTTGAGATAATATTCATCACGAGCCCGATAAGCAGGATAATAATATCCAGGCCAAGGAAGAGCCTGAGTATTCCAATTGTCTTGCCCATCACATATTCAAAGTTCGACATGGACCTTGTATAGAGGACTTCATTGGTATCGACCTTCTTGTCTCTCTTGAGGAAGTCGGCGGCAAGGAATATTACAACAATTGATTGTGCGATATTGAGAAGATATAAATTAACAAGGGGGAGGGATGATGATATAGCTATCAATTGCCATGGTTCATCGCCTACAGGTGAGAAAAACCCGATATTTAAAAAGGTGAAGATAACTAGCGCAGCTATCGAAAATAACCTGAAGAACCAGCTCCTCCTCAGTGTTGTCGCTTCATACCTGGCTACCGTTCTTATGTTGTGAAGGAGTGTCATATTATTTCTGATCTCTTATTCAATTATATCAGCATGCATCTTGTGTTCCATGTAATAAACATATGCATGTTCTATATTGGGAATTATTGGAGTGGAGTTAAACTCCGGAACATCATCCGCAACAACCTGCACTTCCCAGCCGTCATCGACAGGAATTGTTGAAATGACATTATAGTGCTCTTTAACCTTGTCATATTCATATGGAGTAAGCATCATCTTAAATACATGACCTTCAGCATGTTTTATCAGGTCTTCCGGGCGTCCGTTAAATACAAGCTCCCCCCTGTTCAGTAAAGCCATCCCCTGACATGTTGAGGAGATGTCACCGACAATATGCGTCGATAAAATAATGGTAACGTCATTCTGACTTAGCAGTGAAAGAATATTCCTGAACCTTATTCTTTCGTCAGGATCAAGCCCGGTGGTAGGTTCATCAACGACAATAATCCTTGGGTTTCCGATGAGTGCCTGGGCTATCCCGAGACGACGCTTCATGCCTCCTGAAAGCCTGTTGGCCTTTCGGTCGCGAACCTCGAGAAGACCTACCTGGTCAAGCAGCCTGTCAACCTCGGCAAGTCGCTCCCTCCGGTTTTTCATCCCGGCAAGCGATCCGGAATAATCAAGGAACTCCCAGGTCTTCAGGGCAGTGAAGAACCGGAAATCCTGGGGAAGGTAACCGAGCATGCTTCGAAGTTCTTTCCGGTGTTTCTGAATATCCTTTCCTTCAACAAGAACTATGCCTGACGATGGTTTCATCAGTGTGACGATTATTCTCATCAGGCTGGATTTGCCGGCACCATTGGGGCCGAGAAGCCCGAACATACCCGTCCCGAATTCAAGGTCAATATCTTTTAGGGCTCTGTTCCCGTTAGGATATGTTTTGTTCAGTCCCTGAATTTCAATTTTCATAAAGAGTATTTGTTGAAGCTGATCCCGGTTTATAAGACGATATAAAGACGTCTTTTATTTCAAATGTTGCATTAAAATATGTTAAAAACAAATTCATACTTTTGTAAGTTAAGATATTTTCCTGTGGCACACATTACTAATAAAAGAAAGATCATCAACGATCCTGTCTATGGATTCATAAGTATTCCTGCCGACTTTATCTTTGATCTTATTGAACATCAGTGGTTTCAGCGACTGAGAAATATCAAGCAGCTCGGGCTTACAAGCTTTGTATATCCTGGTGCAAATCACTGCAGATTCCAGCATTGCCTGGGAGCATTGTATCTTATGGACCAGGCAATAAAATCGCTCAGGACCAAGAAAGTAATAATTTCTGATGAAGAAGAGGAAGCAGCTTATATTGCAATCCTTCTTCACGATTCAGGCCATGGTCCGTTTTCCCATGCACTCGAAAACTCAATAATCAGCGGGATATCTCATGAGGACCTTTCGCTTCTTCTTATGAACTTATTGAATGAAGAATTTAAAGGAAGGTTGTCACTTGCAATTGATATATTCAAGGGAACATACAGGAGAGAATTTCTTCATGAGCTGGTAGCCGGACAGATGGATATGGACCGTCTCGATTATCTGAGAAGAGACAGCTTTTTCACAGGAGTAATAGAAGGTTCTGTGGGATCCGACCGTATTATCAGGATGCTCAATGTGGTCGACGACAGGCTGGTCGTTGATGAAAAAGGGATCTATTCACTTGAGAAATTCCTGATTGCCCGAAGACTGATGTACTGGCAGGTTTACATGCATAAAACAGTCCTCTCATCCGAAAGTCTTCTGATGAGGATACTCAAACGTGCAAAGGAACTTGCTGAAGAGGGAGACGACCTTTATGCCACTCCCGCACTCAGATTCTTTCTTTACAACAAACTTGGTCCCGACGACCTTTTAAAGGAGGGAAGATTCACACCTGCCCTTATCGCAGCAAATTTCACACGGCTTGATGATACCGATGTACTGGTTTCCGCAAAATACTGGGCCGATGATTCCGACAAAGTACTGTCAGACCTTGCCTCCAGACTCACAAGGAGGGACCTTCTTGCAATAGAAATGCAGAATGAACCGTTTCCAAAGGAGAGAGTCGCCATGTTAAAGGCTCAAGCTGGCAAATTATTGGGACTCAACACTGAAATGATGGAATATTATGTCTTCACGAACAGCATATCAAACCTAGCTTATACACCTGAAGCACCCGAAGTCAAGATTCTTCTCAAGTCAGGAAAGACAGCCGACATCTCTGTTGTCTCCGATATGTTTGACCACAGGTTTCTTTCCGAACGAGTGACAAAGTATTTTCTTTGCTATCCTAAAGAATGCAGATAACAAAAACAGATTATTATGGAATTTACAGCCGCAACAATTGCAGGATTTCTGAAAGGCGAAATTGAAGGGGATCCCAATACCGTCGTAAATAACATCGCCAAGATCGAGGAGGGTTTTAAGGGAGCACTTTCTTTCCTGGCTAATCCGAAATACGAGCATTACATTTATACAACCCAATCGTCAATAGTCCTTGTAAATAAGACTTATATCCCCTCATCGAGGGTTAAGGCTACCCTGATCCGGGTGGACAATGCCTATGAAGCTTTCGCCTCGCTTTTACATATAGTCGACCAGGCAAGGCCCAGAAAAAAGGGCATCCATTCAACAGCCGTAATAGAGCCGACAGCAAAAGTCGGATCGGATGTTTATATCGGAGCCTACACATATATCGGCGATAACTGCATCATTGGAGATAACTGTATGGTTTACCCGCATGTTTATATAGGCGATAATTCACTCATCGGTAAAAACTGCATTCTTAATCCGGGTGTGAAAATCTATCATGAATGCATTTTGGGTGAAGGCTGCACAATTCATGCAGGGACAGTAATTGGAAGCGACGGTTTCGGTTTTGCACCCCAGTCGGAAACAGAATTCATGAAAATACCACAGCTTGGCAATGTCGTTATTGAGGATCATGTTGAAATAGGTGCAAACGTAGCAATCGACAGGGCTACAGTGGGATCAACAATCATCCGTAAAGGAGTGAAGCTTGACAACCTTATCCAGATCGGACATAATGTGGAGATCGGAGAGAATACTGTGATAGCCGGACAAACTGGTGTTGCCGGTTCAGCAAAAATAGGTAAAAATTGTATGTTCGGCGGACAGGTAGGTGTCGCCGGACATATAAAAATCGCCGATGGTACTAAAGTTGGAGCACAATCCGGGATTCACAGTAATGTGAGAACTGAAAACACAACATTGCTGGGTTATCCTGCTATTGATCCTAAGAATTTTTTCCGCTCAGCTATGATTTTTAAGGATTTACCCGAACTTTCAGCCAGGGTAAACATTCTGGTAAAGGATGTTAAATCTCTTAAAGAGAAATAATTTATCATTCTGTTCCAAAGTAAATTGATTGGTATTAATGCAGTTAAAGGACATTTTTTTAGATTGTTCGAATAATTTTCGTTTTTTTGTAACTGGAATTTTATAACATCGGTAAATAATGAGTGAGAAACAGAGGACACTGGCAAAGGAGGTAACTCTCAGCGGAAAAGGATTGCACACGGGTATTAATGTCGATATCACCTTTAAGCCGGCTCCGGCCAACCACGGGTACAAATTTTGCAGGACTGATCTGCCCGGGAAACCAATTATCGATGCCCTGGCTGAACACGTCACTGATACTTCCCGTGGAACAACACTTGTCCAGAATAATGCTTCCGTATCAACCATTGAACATGCTCTTGCAGCTCTTCACGGTTTGCAGGTTGATAATGCCCTGATTGAGCTCAACGGGCCGGAAGCTCCAATAATGGGAGGCTCTTCGTGGGCATTTGTCAAAGCAATTAAGGAAACAGGAATAGTCGAACTAAAGGATGAGCGGAACTATTTTACTGTAAAACAGAAAATCGTTTTTTCTGATGAAGAACACGGAGTCGATCTTATTGTTTATCCCGACGATCATTTCAGCATTAATGTACTGATTGATTATAACTCAAAAATTCTTGGCAACCAGTATGCAATACTTGACTCAATAAAGGATTTTGAAGAAGAGATCTGCAAGAGCCGGACATTTGTTTTTTTCCATGAGCTTGAACCTCTCTTTAAACTGGGACTGATAAAGGGAGGAGACCTTGACAATGCTATTGTTATCCTGGAAAAGGAAGTGGATCAGTCTGAAATAGACCGCATTGCAAAACTGTTCAACCGACCGGGCATCAGTACCCATACTGCAGGCATTCTTAATAATACCGAGCTGATATATCCGAACGAACCTGCCCGTCATAAATTGCTCGACATTATGGGCGACCTTGCTCTTGTCGGCCATCCGATAAAAGGAAAGGTTGTTGCAACACGCCCGGGTCACTATGCTAACACCCGGCTTGCCAGATCAATGAGGCAGGAGATGAAAAAATCGCTTTCAAAACGGGAAATTCCTGTATATGACCCTACAATTCCACCGGTACTGACACTTGAAGACATTAAAAAGAAACTACCGCACAGATTTCCGTTTCTTTTTGTAGACAAGGTAATCTTCATGGATGTAAACAAAATAGTAGGGATCAAGAATGTAACTTTTAATGAACCCTTTTTCCAGGGTCATTTCCCTGATGAACCCATTATGCCTGGAGTTCTGCTTGTTGAAGCTCTGGCACAAGCTGGAGGGCTGCTTGTTCTTACCAGCCTGGAAGAGCCGGAAAAATATTCTACCTACTTTCTCAAGATTGACAAGCTTAAATTCAAGCATAAAGTAGTTCCGGGTGATACTGTGATACTTAAAATGGAACTCATCGAACCTATGCGAAGAGGAATAGTTTCAATGTACGGCCAGGCTTTTGTAGGCAACAACCTGGTTGTAGAAGGCGAAATGGTTGCCCAGGTAGTTAAAAACAAATAGATTCTAAATGATCTCGAAATTAGCTTACATTCACCCCGATGCCAGACTTGGCAAGAATGTCACAGTTGACCCATTCGCTTATATTGCCGGGAACGTTGTAATTGGTGACGGAACATGGATTGGTCCAAATGCAACGATACTTGACGGAGCAAGAATAGGGAAGAACTGCAGGATCTTTCCTACTGCAGTTTTATCAGGCATCCCCCAGGATCTTAAATTCAAAGGTGAAGAGACAACAGCAGAAATCGGTGACAGCACGACAATGAGGGAAAACTCAACTGTCAATCGTGGTACGGCAGCATCAGGCAGAACAATTGTCGGAAATAATTGTCTGCTTATGGCAGGTTCGCATGTCGGACATGATTGCCAGATCGGGAACAATTGCATAATAGGCAATTCCTCAGGTCTTGCCGGCGAAGTAAAAGTAGAAGACTGGGCAATACTCAGCGGCGGTACACTTGTCCACCAGTTCACCAGGATAGGCGCTCATGTGATAGTCGGCGGAGGATCAAAAGTTCGCATCGACGTGCCACCATTCATCAAGGCCGACAGAGAACCGCTTTCATATATGGGTCTGAATACTGTCGGGCTTACAAGAAGAGGTTTCGAAAAAGAGAGAATTGATGAGATACATAATATCTACAGGGCTCTTTATCAGAACAGCATGAACCTTTCGCAGGCCCTGGAATATGTCGAAAAGGAATTTAAACAAACACCTGACAGAGATTACATCATCGATTTCATTAGAAAATCCGAACGCGGAGTAATAAGGGCCAGATAAGGCACTTTTTTATTATTGCTTTTTCCAGCCCTGGGCAGTGAGCTCAACCTCCGAACCATCGGCCCCGACTACATAGTTTCCTGAACCTTTTTCGGTAATGTGGCCGATAGCTTTTACCTTGTCTATTTCCCTGACCTTGTCAATCATTTCAAGCGGAACCGTGAAGAGCAGTTCGAAGTCGTCGCCTCCATTCAGTGCCGGGATCAAAGGATCAATATTGAACTCTTCAGCAAGGCGTGAAGTCTCGTAATCTATTGGGATATTTTTATGAAATATCCTGCACCCTGTACCCGACGACCTGGTGATCTGCATGAGATCGGAAGCCAGTCCCTCGGTTATATCAATCATTGAGGTGGGTTTAATACCCGCTTTGCGAAGATCATCAAGAACGCCAGCAGGGAACTCTGGCTTAAGCTGACGGCCGATGACGTAATCGTTGCCGCCCAGATCAGGTTGTATACTCTTTTTCTGTTCAAAGATCTTCCTCTCTCTCTCAAGCAGCTGGAGTCCGGTATACGCAGCACCCAGATCTCCTGTAACATAAATCAGGTCGTTCGGCCTTGCACCATCACGTTTCACCAGGTCTTTTTTATCGACCGTACCAACGGCTGTGACGCTTATAGTCAGCCCTGTCAGCGAACTTGTTGTATCGCCGCCGGCCAGATCGACATTATATTTATTGCACGCAAGCAGCGCCCCCTCATATATCTCCTCAATCTGTTCAACAAAGAACTTTGAGCTTATGCCAAATGCAATCAACAGTTGTCCGGGAGTTCCGTTCATTGCATAAATATCTGATATCGCTCTTATTACGGACTTATAGCCAAGATGCTTCAGTGGAGTATAAATAAGATTGAAATGGATGCCTTCGAGAAGCAGATCGGTTGATACAAGTGCGTATTTTCCCCCGGAATCTATTACAACAGCATCATCACCAATACCTTTGATCGTGGATTTGTTTTCAGCTTTAATCTTTTTTGCAAGGTGGTCTATGAGACCATATTTGCCGAGATTGCCTAATGGTGTTTTATTCTCATTCATATCAGTAGAATCACCCCCTTTCTTATTTCCCCCAGGGGGGAAAAGTAAAGCCCCTTCCCCCCCTGGGGGGAGGCAGGGAAGGGAGTCTATTATATACTTACTATGTCTCTTCCAAAAGGAGTTATCGCCAAAGCAGTGAGCTTAAAATGCTGCAAACCGAAAGGGATCCCTATAATGGTTATGCAAAGCAAAACCCCGAAAAATATGTGAGTGAGCGCAATACAAATGCCACCAGTTAAAAGCCATATGACATTCATCAAAATGTACAAGCAACCGGAAGCTCTTTCATGTACCCGCGTATCGCGTCCGAATGGCCATATTGCAAGCCCTGCAAGCTTGAGTGTCTGCACACCGAACGGAATTCCTATAATTGTGATCATCAGGGCAATGCTGCCAACCAGATATTCAACCGCAATAATAATTCCGCCGAATAGCAACCAGATAATATTCCCGAGGATCTTCATTTACAGGTTATTCAAGAATTACTTTCTTGTCTTTCGGATATTTGACGGAATATGTCAGTACAATCTGTTTCGTCTCCTGCGGTTTAATATCGAGATCCCACTTTACCTGTCCGGTCTGTGAATTAAACCTGCCTCCTGAAAGTTCCAGTGATTCAACAGTAATCCCGCTGTTTGACGAAACAGGTAACTGATCGTTCATGGTGATCCTGATCGCTGTGGCTTTATTGTTCCTTATAGTTGTCAGGAATGAATAGATCTCCGTGGTATTTGCCCCGATGATCTTTTTGCTGGTGAAATCTTTCCGTTTTTCTCTTTTTACAAGTATGCTGTTATCTGTTCCAAGAGAAAGAGTAAGTGTATCGGAAAGCTGATTTACATTCAGATACGATTTTCCGACAAATGTATTCTCAAAATAAAGTGTTGCTTCTCCGCTCTGCAGGCTCTGCTTCGCCCAGTCGGTGATATTAGCTGTCAGATAGGCAAGTGATGAGATCTTCGGTACTGTGACATATTTATATCCAGCAGCCGTATTGGTGCGCTGGATCTCAATTGTCTGGACCTTGCCATCAGATACTACTGAATAGGGGATTGCAATGTCGAAAGTAATGGTTGTTTCGCCTACCTGTTTTTCGACAGCTATAGGGGCTGCTTCTTCGACCTTTGCCATTTCTCTGTCAAGAGACACTTCTGCCATCGCCGGAGCCTCACTTTTGATACCTGCTGTCCTGCTCTTCATGACGTTGTACACTATGGGAACATAATAATCGATGAACCAGGGATAGAGCGTTGGCACATCACCAGCGATCCATGGTGTGGCATTTGAAAAGCTCAGCTTCACATCCTTCCAGTCGACACCGGAATTCTGAAATACGTTGGCCTTATAAAAAATGTTTACAGGTTTAGTTATGTCGTCAACCCTGATATCATATGAAGGGTACCATCCTGCATTTGAAACCACATAAGAAAGAGTAAGTTTTCCGCTAACCGGTTTATCTGAATTCACTGATACTGAGATCTCACCGGAAGGAAGCTGGGCTTTACCTGCCTTGTCATTTATCTGATTCTGAAGTGCAGCAATCTGTTTTTCATATTCCTTTACCTGTCTGTTATTCTTAATGATAGTTGTAGTTATCTGTTCCATGCTGGCAGTGTAGAGATCCATCATACTCTTCAGCTGTTCAGGAGTCGCTGCAGTCTGCTTGGCAACAAGAATAGCCTTGTTTGAAACAAGAAAATCCTTTTTTTCATTTAAGACAGAGATGGCTGCTTTTTCATCTTCCACTTTGATCTGAAGTTCCTCTATCTGGCTCCTTATGCTTTTTATCTCCGGAATTTCATCGAGGTTCTGAAGATAATTGTTCTGATGATTGACAGAAAGGATCATAAATTCACCGTATCCTTTTACCTGAATGCTCTGAGCATCAATATAGGGAGATAATCCGCCTAATTTAAGCATGGTTTTACCAGCCGCGATCTCGACGGTGGCCTCATGCGTCATCTGAGCCCTGTCGGGATAAACGGTCACATGTTTTAATCCTGCCTTTATATCTTTCTCTGTATCAGCGGATATATAAAGAACGACTGTAGATAATAGTATTAGTGTAAGAAAAAGTTTTTTCATTGTTTCAATGTTTTAATTATAGCGATAAAGTTAAGATTTTTCGATGAACAACATCGGGCAAAAATCAGGCCAT
>JAPLDY010000098.1 GCA_026391595.1 Bacteroidia bacterium | reverse complement strand
CTGTTCCTTTTTAGGAAACCCCGACATTTCTAGAACTGCTTTAAGGTTATCTTCAACAGACAGGTTTCTGAAAACAGAAGCTTCCTGCGCCAGGTACCCGATCCCCTTGCGGGCACGCTTGTAAACAGGCAGTGTTGTGATCTCCTCATTATCAAGGAATATTCTTCCCTCCCTGGGCCTGATGAGGCCGACTATCATATAGAAGGATGTGGTCTTGCCGGCGCCGTTGGGGCCCAGCAGACCAACGATTTCTCCCTGCTCAACTTCAATCGAAACATGGTCGACAACTGTTCTGCTGCGATACTTCTTAACCAGGTTCTCAGTATAGAGTTTCATTTGAGGAGCTATTTTATTTCATTCTCGTTATCAACTTTGTCGTCTTCGGCCATGAATGCATCATGTTCTTTCTTCTTTGACCTGACCACTCCAGCCGAAATGAAAATACTGACCTCATAAAGGATAAGCAATGGGATGGCTACGAGAGTCTGAGAGAAGACATCAGGTGGTGTTATTATGGCAGCTACAATAAAAATTACGACAATGGCATGCTTCCTGTATTTCCTCATGAATTCAGGAGTGATTACCCCTATCTTGGTCAGGAAAAATGCAATTATAGGGAGCTCAAACACTACCCCTGTCGCAAAGCAGACTGAGGTCAGGGTTCCTATGTAGGATCTTATATTGATTTGATTTATGACATTAGGGCTAACCTGGTAAGAGGTAAGAAAATGAATCGACAAAGGTGCCAGTAAAAAGTATCCAAAAAGGACTCCCGTGAAAAACAACAAAGTAGAAGAAAGAACCGCGCCTCTTGCATGTTGTGCCTCATTTGTATGAAGGGCGGGTCTGAAAAAAGCCCAGAATTCCCTTATTACGAACGGGAAGGAAAGAATCAGCCCTGCAACCAGCGCAACAATTATATGAGTAGTGATCTGGCCTGACATTTTTATGCTTATAAGCTGGAACTGATTTCCCTTATTGATACATAGCCCATCAGGATTCCTGGCAATCCCTACATTGTTCAGGTAATGACCAAATTGACAAAACAGGCGATTCGTAATAAAGTCTGGTCTGGAAGGAGCGATCAGAATAGTGTCGAAGAGCAAAGATTTAAAGCAGAAAGCCACTATCATGAAAGCTATGATAAAGATCAGGGAACGTATTATATGCCACCTGAGCTCTTCGAGATGTTCCAGAAATGACATCTCCGACTCACCCTTCCCGGTCTTCCATTTAAGTGCCATATATAATCCCCTGTATAAATTTCAGCGTGTAAAGATGATAAATCTTATAATTCAAAACAACATCAACATCGTGATATGTCGGATAACTGAAAAACAATTGTGTTAATTTTTTATTAAAACTAGTAAATTATAAGGAAAATGATTATTTTAGATAAACAGTTGAATAAGCAGATATTGTAGTTAAAGGTTTATTCTTCAGGGGGACGAATGAGTAACGAAAGAACCACACATGATTACCTGAAAAGGTATTTCGGTTTTGACACCTTCAAGGGCAACCAGGAGCAGATAATAAAGAACGTTCTTGATGGCCGGGATACTTTTGTACTTATGCCCACCGGCGGTGGGAAATCGTTGTGTTACCAGCTTCCGGCGGTAATGGGAGAAGGAACAGCGATAGTAATCTCACCGCTGATAGCCCTGATGAAAAATCAGGTCGATGCCATGCGCAACTTCAGCACCAATGACGATGTTGCACATTTCCTCAATTCATCGCTTACAAAGACCGAAATAGCCAGGGTAAAGAAAGATGTTCTGGATCATCAGACCAAGTTGCTTTACGTTGCACCTGAATCGCTTACCAAGGAGGAAAACATAGAATTCCTCAAGAACATCAAAGTGTCGTTTTATGCAGTCGATGAAGCTCACTGTATCTCGGAATGGGGACACGATTTCAGACCAGAGTACAGACGAATCAGGCCGATTATAGATACCATTGGACGGTCGCCGATAATTGCCCTTACAGCAACGGCTACCCCAAAGGTACAGCATGATATCCAGAAAAACCTGGGCATCCTGGAAGCAGACGTTTTCAAATCGTCTTTCAACAGGCCTAACCTCTATTATGAGGTTAAATCAAAACAGGATGTAGCCAAGGAGATCATCAAATACATAAAAAATAATGCCGGTAAATCGGGTATCATTTACTGCCTTAGCCGCAAGAAGGTGGAGGAAATGGCTGAGGTGCTGAAAGTCAATGGCATTAAAGCCCTTCCTTATCACGCCGGCATGGATTCGGCAACACGTACTCAGAACCAGGATAAATTCCTCATGGAGGAGGCAGATGTGATTGTTGCAACCATTGCTTTTGGTATGGGGATCGACAAGCCGGATGTCAGATTCGTAATACATTACGATATTCCTAAAAGCCTCGAAGGCTATTACCAGGAGACAGGACGTGCAGGCCGCGACGGAGGAGAAGGCAATTGTATCGCATATTACAGCTATAACGATATAGTCAAGCTTGAAAAATTCATGCAGGGGAAACCTATTGCCGAACAGGAAATAGGAAAGCAACTCCTTCTCGAGACAGTATCATATGCCGAATCATCAGTCTGCCGCAGGAGGCTGCTTCTCCATTATTTCGGTGAGGAATATCCCAATGACAATTGCGAAGCATGCGATAACTGCCTCCATCCCAAGGATCAGTTCGAGGGCAGCGAGGCAGTCGTAAATGTCCTGGAAACAATTCTTGCTGTCAAGGAAAAATTCAAGGCCGATCATATTGCACATATTCTTTCAGGGAAAGTGACATCAGCAATAAAATCGTACAAGCATAACAAACTTGAATATTTCGGTATTGGAGAGGATAAAGACGATAAATACTGGAATATGGTCATCCGCCAGGCACTGATCGCAAAATTTCTCACCAAGGATATTGAGAATTACGGGTTGCTTAAGCTTACGGAAAATGGAATGGCGTTCATTGAGAAGCCAACTTCGTTCATGCTTGCGGAGGATCATGACTATGCTGATACTACCGACGAGGAAAATGCTTTCGGCGCCAAAACTGCCGCTGTCGACGAGGAGCTGTTCAGCATACTGAAAGATCTCCGCAAGAAGATATCAAAGCAGAAAGATGTACCTCCCTTTGTGATCTTCCAGGATCCTTCACTTGAGGATATGGCTATTCAATACCCTATTACGATCGATGAGCTTCAGAATATTTCAGGTGTAGGAGCAGGAAAAGCACAGCGTTATGGGCAGGAATTCGTTGAGATCATCAAAAAATATGTTGAGGAGAAGGAGATTCTCAGGCCTCTCGACATGGTGGTCAAGTCAGTAGTTAATAAATCGGGAATTAAAGTCTATATCATCCAGAGTATCGACATGAAACGGCCGCTGGAAGATATCGCTGAGGCTAAAGGCCTGGAAATGGGAGAGGTGATTTCCGAAATTGAAGCTATAGTCAATTCAGGGACGCGTCTGAATCTTGATTATTATATTGATACTGTTATCGATGAGGATCGTCAGCATGATATATACGCTTATTTCAGGGAAGAGGCACAGTCTGATTCGCTTGAAGCTGCCATAAAAGAGCTGGGCAATGAATTTGAAGAGGAAGAGATAAGGCTGATGAGGATCAAGTTCCTTTCCGAAATGGGGAATTAACAGCACAAAGGCTCAGAGACAAAAATCCATTTACTTGTTACCAGCGGTTCCCTTTGAACATCGCTTTGGGAACTACCCTCAATATATACCAGGTATAAAATATCTGAGAAGGGAGAAACCATTTCATCAGTCTCTTCTTGCTATATCTTGATGCTGTATTCCGGATTATCATATAATCAGGGATCGATTTTAAAACGAAAGCCGCGAGGAATACAAGCAGGAATACCGGATCAAAAATTCCTGCGATAAGCAAAAGGGGCTGAAGCAAAACAGTCACAAATGTTACAATTGCCAGAACTATGGAAGATCTATCGAAGTATGCCCCGGCTTTTGAGATCCACCGGGCTCTCTGATGGAGGAATGAAGAGAACGTTGAAGCTGTTCCTGTGATAAGAAGGGCTTCCGGAGATTCAAGCCACCGGATCTTGTTTACGTCATTCCTTTTCATGCTGTGAAGCAGGAAAACATCATCGCCGCTGACTTTTTCTTCATGCAGGTTTCCGGCATTATTTTGATAAGCCTTTTTGGTGAAAGCAAGGTTTGCACCGTTGCACATTACAGGATTATGTCTCATTGCTGAACCAGCAGTTATGCCCTGAAGGCTGAGAAACTCAAGTTCCTGGAATCGCTGAAAGAAGCCAATAGTGCCCTCCATCGCAACCGGACAGATGATCATTTCAGGTTTGTGCTCTGAATAAAAGGATGCGATTGTCGTCAACCAGCTTCTTCCCATTCTGCAGTCGGCATCTGTTGTAATCACCAGGTCGCCGGTGCAGGTTTCCACACCTTTTTTTAATGCTTTCTTTTTACCTGCCTCCGGATTCCTGAGGAGGTTAATGTATTTTATGCCTTTGAATCCGGAAGCTATCTGATATGTGGAATCTGAAGAGTTGTCATCCACAATTATCAACTCAAAAAATTCCGGATTATAATCCTGTGCAGCTATATCGAGCAGGAAAGAAGGAAGGTTCTTCTCTTCATTTCTGCAGGCAACTATCACAGACACAAATATATCTGGTACAGGCTGAGGCTTAAAGGACTTGATATTCCTGAGTCCGGCATATATCTTCAGGAGAAGATATAAATAAGGTATGAACAATATAAGCGCAATCCATTGCATAGATTATTTCCTCATCCATTCATAGAAGGAATAGTGTTCAGAACTCATTCCGAGCGCCTCATATGTCTTTTGTGCCCTGACGTTTTTTGTCTCAACGTAAAGTCTGAGCCCGGCAACATCCTGTTCTTCGGCCAGCTGTCTGATATAACCATACATTTTTCTGAATACACCTTTTCTGCGAAATTCAGGGATGACATATACCGACTGGAACCACCAGATATTGCAGTTGCGCCAGTCGCTCCACTCATTCGTAATAAGAAGGGATGATATTACCTGACCGCTACTTTCAGCGACATAGTACTGTCCGCGGGAAGGATCCTCAAATACTGCATTCACTCCGTTTGCGACAATCTCAGGAACGAGTTTCATCTCTTCCGTCTCCCAGGCCATTTTCAGCTGGAAATCGATGATCGATTGTGCGTCAGATGCCATTGCTTTACGGATGATTATCATATATTATTATTTTAAAATCTCCCCTTCTCCCTCTCGCGCTCTCCCCATTTCTCCCCCTCACCCTTTCTCCCCCTCCTTCGGACTCCGAAGCTTTAACGCAGGAGTCTATTTGTATTCGTCCCAGCTCTTTATGGCCAGATCTCCCTCCTTCATGCGGCAGAAGGCAAGGATGAAGGCGCTTGCCAGCCTGGCGTTAGTTAGAAGCGGTACATTGAAATCGACAGCGTTTCTCCGTATTGAGTAGTCGTTATTCAGCTCTGCATCACTAAGATCCTTTGGAATATTAACAACAAGATCGACTTCGCGGGTTCTTATAAGTTCAATGGTATTCGGCGATTTATCCTCATCGGGCCAGTAAGCAACGTCTGCCTCTACACCGGCATTCTGAAGAAACTGCTGGGTGCCTCTAGTTGCGTACAGTTTATGACCTCTTTCCTTCAGGGCTTTTGCACTGTTGAGAAGCTCAACTTTCGACCGGGCAGGCCCTGTTGAAAGAAGGATACTCTTCTTTGGCACCCTGTAGCCTACTGAGAACATGGCTTTAAGTATAGCTTCATAGAATCCTTCACCTATGCAACCCACCTCACCCGTTGATGACATATCAACACCAAGCACAGGATCGGCTTTGGCCAGGCGCGAGAAGCTGAACTGGGGAGCCTTCACACCTACATAATCGAGCTCAAACACAGTCTTGCCCGGCTTTTCTGCAGGTATGCCCAGCATTACTTTAGTCGCAAGCTCTATCAGGTTAGATTTCAATACTTTGGAGACAAAAGGCATGCTCCGGCTTGCACGGAGATTACACTCAATTACCTTTATATCATTGTCTCTGGCCAGATATTGGATATTGAATGGCCCTGTTATATTAAGCTCTTTTGAGATCTGGCGCGAAATGCGCTTGATTCGTCTTACTGTCTCGAAATATAACTTTTGCGGAGGAAACACTATCGTCGCATCGCCGGAATGAACCCCGGCGAACTCGACATGCTCGCTAATTGCATAGGCAAGGATCTCACCTTCCCTTGCAACGGCATCTACCTCAATTTCTTTGGCATTCTCGATGAATTCTGAAACAACAACCGGGTATTGTTTGGAAACCTGTGAAGCAAGCTCGAGATAATGAGTAAGCTCAGACTTGTTTGAAACCACGTTCATAGCAGCTCCCGAAAGAACATAAGATGGACGAATAAGTACAGGGAAGCCTATCCTGTCGACAAATTCAAAGATATCTTCAATGGTAGAGAGTTCTTTCCATCTTGGCTGATCGACTGAAAGATTATCGAGCATTTTCGAGAACTTATGCCTGTTCTCAGCCCTGTCGATGGATAGTGGAGAAGTTCCAAGTATGGTTACATTCTCCCTGAAGAGCCTCATTGCAAGATTATTGGGGATCTGTCCACCTACCGAAACTATGACACCACCGGGATTTTCGAGGTCAATGATATCCAGAACTCTCTCGAATGTAAGCTCATCGAAGTAGAGCCTGTCGCAAGTATCATAATCGGTGCTGACGGTTTCAGGATTGTAATTGATCATTACCGACCTGAATCCCTCTTTTCTGATAGTATCGATGGCATTTACCGAACACCAGTCGAACTCAACACTGGATCCTATCCTGTAAGCGCCTGAACCCAGAACTATTATTGATTTTTTATCATTCTCAAACTTAATATCGTGTTCTATTCCACTGTATGTAAGGTAAAGGTAATTGGTAACAGCCGGGTACTCTGCTGCCAGTGTGTCTATCTGTTTAACATAAGGAATGATGCCAAGCATTTTCCTGTGGGTTCTGACTTTCAGGAGATCTTCATTGATATCTGCAGGACCGGAACCCAAAACATGCCTGGCAATCTGGAAATCACTGAATCCATTTATTTTAGCATGAGCAAGAAGATCAATAGGCAAAGTCTCGAGCGATTTGCATCTACACAACTCATCCTTTATGGTTATTATGTTCCTCAGTTTGAAGAGGAACCATTTATCGATTCTGGTGAGCTCATATATCCTGTCGACCGACAAGCCCTGTTCGAGAGCTTCAGCTATAGAAAAGATCCTCATATCGGTAGGTTCGGCAAGCTCTATTTCGATATCCCTGAATTTCAGCTCGCGGTTTCCGGTGAAGCCGTGCATTCCCTGGCCTATCATCCTGAGTCCTTTTTGTATGGCTTCCTCAAAATTCCTTCCTATTGACATCACTTCTCCGACGCTCTTCATGCTGCTGCCTATCGCATGTGATACTCCTTCGAATTTATTAAGGTCCCAGCGCGGAATTTTACAGACAATATAATCGAGAGCCGGTTCGAAGCAGGCTGTTGTTGTTTTTGTTACGGAATTTTTAAGCTCATGGAGCCCATAACCTAATGCGAGCTTGGCAGCAATGAATGCCAGGGGATAACCTGTTGCTTTTGATGCGAGGGCGCTTGAGCGTGAAAGTCTGGCATTGACTTCTATAACACGGTACTCTTCAGAATCGGGCGATAATGCATATTGTACATTGCATTCTCCGATTATGCCAATATGCCTTATTATCCTTATCGAGAGCTCCCGTAGTTTATGGTATTCGCTGTTTGTAAGTGTCTGTGATGGAGCTACAACGATACTTTCGCCTGTATGAATGCCGAGCGGATCGAAATTCTCCATATTACAGACTGTAATGCAATTGTCGTACTTGTCGCGGACCACTTCATATTCAACTTCCTTCCATCCTTTGAGCGACTCTTCCACAAGGATCTGGCCGGTATAGGAGAATGCCTTTGCCGAAAGGGCATTCAGTTCAGCCATATTTGATGCAAATCCGCTTCCCTGACCGCCAAGGGTATATGCTGCCCTTATGATCACCGGGAAGCCCAGTTTCTCTGCAGCCTTAAGCGCTTCATCAACACCCTTTACCGCTATGCTTTTAGGTGTTTTTATATCTATCTGATCGAGCTTTCTAACAAACAGTTCACGGTCCTCGGTATCCATGATTGCAGTTACCGGAGTGCCAAGCACCCTGACTTTATATTTTTCGAAGATGCCATTCCTGAATAATTCAGTTCCGCAGTTAAGGGCAGTCTGTCCTCCAAATGAAAGAAAAATGCCATCAGGCCTCTCCTTAATAATTACTTTTTCAACAAAATATGGGGTTACCGGAAGGAAGTAGATCTTGCCTGCAAGTTCTTCGGATGTTTGTACTGTTGCAATGTTGGGATTTATCAGGACCGTTTTTATTCCCTCTTCTTTCAGCGCCTTCAGAGCCTGTGATCCTGAATAATCGAATTCTCCCGCTTCACCTATCTTCAGCGCACCCGAACCGAGGATCACCACCTTTTTTATCGTTTCTGTCATCTGCCTGATTTGAGGTCAAAAATAACACAAATTTTTTATCGGAATTTGTATTAATTATAAAATGAATATATTTGCAAAATAAATGAATAAATATGCAAAAAGCAAAAAGACTCCCAGCAATTGAAAAAATAATTGCAGAGGAGAATATATCATCACATGAGATGCTCCTTAAGAAGCTGAAAGCAAAAGGAATAAACTGTACCCAGGCAACATTATCGCGCGACCTGCGTCAGCTGGGAGCGGGAAGAGTTTCCGACGGAAAGGGAGGTTACAAATACACAATGCCGGAAAGCAGCAACAGTACACTGTCTGTAAGCAACCGGCTTCAGGTGCTTCCGGTAGTATGCGACATAGTTGATGCCAAGGGATTGCTGGTAATCAGGACTTTGCCGGGGAATGCAAATAATGCTGCAATATATATTGATAACTCATCAAGATATGAAATAGCTGGCACTATAGCCGGCGACGACACAATACTGGTAATCCCGCGCGACGGGATAACGAACCATCAGGTACATACATGTTTGGAACTTATACTACCGGGGTTACATGAAAAAATAAAAGGGAAATAGACTATGAAGAACGACCCCCTTTTTTATTTCCCTCTAGTGGGGAAAGGTAAAAACTCCTTCCCCCCTGGGGGAAGGTTGGGAAGGGGGTCATTAAACAAACATATTAACATGATAATCATTATAATATACAAGACAAATTTAACATTCTAATAATTTAAAAAAATGAAAGAAAAAGTTGTGCTGGCGTATAGTGGCGGTCTGGATACTTCGGTTATTCTGAAATGGCTTATCGACAAGAATTATGATGTGATTGCATTTATCGCCGACGTTGGTCAGGCTGAGAATTTTGAAGAGTGCAAAAAAAAGGCGTTGCTTCTTGGTGCTTCCAAAGTGATAATATCGGACCTTAAAAGGGAATTCGTAGAAAAATATGTGCTTAAAGCCATAATGGCAAATGCCATTTATGAAGACAGGTACCTGCTTGGAACTGCTCTTGCAAGGCCGTTAATTGCTAAAAAACAGATTGAAGTTGCAAAACAGGAAGGTGCCGTTGCCGTAGCTCATGGAGCCACCGGAAAAGGGAACGACCAGGTCAGATTCGAGCTTTGTTATTATGCCCTGATGCCCGGTGTGAAGGTTATCTCACCCTGGAAAGACAAGGAGTTCCTTGCGCAATTCAAGGGAAGAACAGACCTTCTGAAATATGCAGCCGAGAAACAGATTCCCGTCAAGGCAAGCATCGATAAACCTTACAGTGAGGACGATAATCTTATGCATATCAGCCATGAGGCAGGAATCCTTGAAGATCCCATGTACACATTACAGAAAAGCATGCTCGAAAAAATGGTAATGCCCCAGGATGCGCCCGACATTGAAACACGTATTGCAATTCACTTCAGGAACGGGCTCCCGGTGAAGCTTGTAAACAAGGAAGACGGAACCGTTAAGGAGGATGCTTATGAGATGTATGTATACCTGAATGAACTCGCCGGCAAGAATGGGATAGGCCTGCTGGATATGGTAGAAAACAGGTTTGTAGGGATAAAGTCGAGAGGGGTATATGAAACTCCGGCTGCGACAGTCCTTCATATTGCACACAAGGATATTGAAGGAATTGCAATGGACAGGGAAGTGATGAGGCTTGTCAATATGCTTACTCCTAAATTTGCCGAGATCATCTATAACGGCTTCTGGTTCAGTCCTGAGATGGATTTTCTTATGGCAGCAATTGAAAAAAGCCAGGAGCTCATTGATGGAAGTGTACATCTATGCCTGTACAAAGGAAATGTAATTGTTGAAGGACGTGAATCGCCTTCCTCATTATACAATAAGAAGCTGTCGAGCATGGATATCGAAGGAGGCTTTGATCAGACTGACAGCAAGGGATTTATAAGGATCAATGCAATAAGACTTATGGCACACAGAGCAATTGTGGAAGAGAGCAAAGGAAGATAAATGAGATTACTTTAGATCCCCTTTCTTATTTCCCCCAAGGGGGAAAAGATTAGTTCCTTCCCCCTTGGGGGAAGGTCAGGAAGGGGGTTATAATAATAATAAAATTAAATAATTTAGGAGAAATGAAACTCTGGGAAAAAGGAATTAACCCCGAACCTGCAATAATAGAATTCACCGCAGGAAAAGACAGAAAAACAGACCTTCACCTCACAAAGTGGGATATTGTAGGATCGATGGCTCATGTGATAATGCTCAATGACGTCGGACTGATACTCAATGAGGAGAAAAATGACATGCTGAAAGCCCTTCATTCGCTGTTTGTATGGGATGAAGAGGGAAGCCTGGTCATCGAAAAGGACGTGGAGGATATTCATTCACAGATTGAGAAGGAGATGGGCTCGATACTGGGGACGACCGGCAAGAAGATACATACCGGAAGGTCGAGAAACGACCAGGTACTTGTCGACATAAGGCTTTATACCAGGGAGGAGATCGACAAGCTTGCTGTTCTGATAAACAGGCTTTTTAGACGTCTTCAGTCGCTTAGCGACCAGTACAAGGATGTGTTGCTGCCAGGTTACACCCATATGCAGCCGGCAATGGTTTCATCATTCGGGTTATGGTTCGGAGCCTATGCCGAATGCCTTTCCGACGATCTTCTGGTTCTTTCAGGAGCAAGGACCCTGAACAACCGCAATCCTCTCGGAACC
>JAPLDY010000043.1 GCA_026391595.1 Bacteroidia bacterium | reverse complement strand
CACATGTGAGCACGATGGTCTGCAATATTGGTAATGAGGCAGATGTAAAAAAAACAGGGAATTTCCTGAAGGAAAATAAAATCGTCACGGAATATCTCTTCAACAATGCCGGCAGAGGACTTTCTGCCGATATCACTTCCGCAACATCAGAGCTTATCGATAAGGTTTTTGAGGCTAACCTGAAAGGATTGATACTCCTCACTACCGGAATACTTAAGATAACTCCTGAAAAAGAAGAGCTGACTATTGTTAATATCATGTCGACATCGGCATTACTGGGTAGAGACAAAGAATCAATATATTGCGCATCCAAGTGGGGAGCAAGAGGTTATACCGAAGCCCTGAGGAGTGAATTGAAAGGTACAAAACGCAATATCATAGCAGTTTATCCGGGGGGTATGAAGACTGAATTTTACAAAGTTGCCAACAAGGACCGGGATATTTCAGAATTCATGGATCCGTCTGATGTCGCAAAAAAGATCGTGGACGCTGTACTTAATGCTGATAAGCTGGTGGTGACGGATATAACGATAAACAGGAAGAGATAATAAAAACATGTACTCATCCCCCCGTCCCTCCCGCTACGCTAAAGCTTCGCGGGACAAGCTCTTCTCTACTAAAGTAAAGAAGGGGGTGTAAATCATTGTATATTAATCAATTCCCCCTCTTTGCTTTAGCAGAGAGGGGGAACACAAGGGGGTGAGTGCATGTGTATTCAGGACAACCTGTTCCTATAATCCCTGTATCCGAATTTCCTTATCAATCTGAACTTCCCCTCTTTTGTCCATATCCCGATTGCCGGATGTTGTACACCGTTGAAAGTTGTAGTTTTCACCATTGTATAATGGATCATGTCGAGAAAGATGATCCTGTCTCCAGGTTTGAGTTCATTCTCAAACGACCACTCTCCCATCACATCACCTGAAAGGCAGGAGTTCCCTCCAAGGCGGTAAACTGGTTTCCCCCGTACAGGAGCAATAGCTCCCAGGATGACAGGTTTGTAAGGCATCTCGAGACAGTCAGGCATGTGAGCCGTGAAAGAGACATCCAGTATGGCGGTTTTAATTCCCTGGTTTTCAACAATATCTTCGACTGTTGCCACCAATTCACCTGTATCCCAGGCAAATGCGCTGCCGGGTTCCAGTATAACGTTCAGTCCGGTTCCTGATTTGAATTCCTTTATAATCTTAATCAGATGGCCGGTATCATATCCTTTTCTGGTAATGAGATGACCGCCTCCCATGTTAATCCATTTTATCTGTCCGAAGAAGTCACCGAATTTAGCTTCTACTACTTTCAACACTTTTTCAAGGGCGAAAGAGTCAGATTCAAAAAGCACATGAAAATGGAGCCCTTCAATTCCCTCAGGCAGTCCGTTTCTGAGATCTTCTGCAGAAACTCCTAACCTGGAACCCGGAGAACATGGATTATAGATACCATGACTTATCTCCGAGAACTCCGGATTGATCCTTAATCCGGGAGATACTTTCTTACGGTTTTTTTTAAGTGCTCCCAGATATTTTTTGTATTGACTAACGGAATTGAATGAAATGTGTGAACTGTACTTCAATATTGATCTGAAGTCGTTTTCCTTGTAGACAGGTGAATATGTATGAGCCGGTGAACCGATCATCTCAAAACAGAGTCTTGCCTCATGAACTGAGCTTGCTGCAGCACCTCCGACATATTCCTTCAGGATGTCAAAAACTCCCCACATCGCAAATCCCTTGAAGGCAAGGATTATTTCGGCTCCCGATTCATCGGCAACATTTTTAATTAAAGAGAGATTTTTCCGAAATCGCTCTTCATCGATGACGTAACATGGAGATGGTATTATATTGTAATTAACAGACATAAATATTAATTTAAAGGCTTCAGGCTACGGGCATCAGGCGTCAGGCTTCTTCATGAAACATTTGCCTGTCGCCTGACGCCCTATGCCCGACGCCTTTTACATTTCCAGATCTACATCATGCAGCTCCACCCATGGCAAGCCAAGGAGGTTCAGCTGTTCCATGAAGGGATCCGGATCGAAATCTTCAACATTAAAAACACCTGGTTTCTTCCAGATACCTTTTAGATACATCATTGCACCAATAGCAGCAGGAACGCCGGTTGTATAACTTACTCCCTGGGCTCCTGTCTCCCTGTAGGCTGCCTCATGACTGCAGTTATTATATATATAGTATGTCTTTTCTTTCCCCTTTTTCAGACCTTTTATACGGCAGCCGATTGAGGTCCAGCCTTTATAGTTTTGTCCTAGTTCACCAGGATCAGGCAGTACTGCCTTAAGGAATTTGATCGGGACAATCTCCCTGCCGTCGAACATCACAGGTTCTATTCCAGCCATTCCTATGTTCTGAATCACACGCAGATGGGTTAGATATTCCTGTCCGAAAGTCATCCAGAATCTTGCTCTTTTCAATGTCGGAAAATTTTTTACCAGCGATTCAAGCTCTTCATGATAGATCAGATAAGACTCTTTTGGTCCGATTTCAGGATAATTCAACGGTTTATGTATCTCATGAGGCTTTGTTTGTATCCATTTGCCGTCATCCCAGTATTTGCCTTTCTGCGTCACCTCTCTGATGTTTATCTCTGGATTAAAATTTGTCGCAAAAGGCTTTCCATGGTCACCTGCATTGCAGTCGACGATATCGAGATATTGCAGTTCATCAAAATGATGCTTTGCAGCGTATGCGGTAAACACAGAAGTGACTCCCGGGTCAAATCCGGAACCGAGGATTGCAGTTATTCCGGCTTTTTTATACCTGTCGTGATAAGCCCATTGCCAGCTGTACTCATATTTTGCCTCCTCGAGTGGCTCATAGTTTGCGGTATCGAGGTATGCCACTCCAGTCTCCAGGCAGGCATCCATGATGTGAAGATCCTGATAAGGCAGAGCCAGATTTACAACAATATCAGGTTTGAACGATTCGATCAGTTTAACAAGCTGGGGAACCTTATCAGCATCGATCTGAGTTGTCTGCACCCGGTTTTTTCCAATCCTTGCAGCAATAGCATCACATTTTGACTTTGTGCGGCTGGCAAGCAATATTTCATCAAAAACCTCCGGGAGGGAAGCCATTTTATGAACTGCCACTGTGCCTACTCCGCCAGCACCAATTACCAGGACTTTTCCCATATTATAAGTATTTAGATAATATTTGTATTGTCGATTCCGATCTACCTACAGTCTGATCCAAATATAAGATTTAAATATTACGATTCAATGGATTTGTGTTAGATTAAGAATGGAATTGTCAGCGCTTTAACTACCGTAGAATAACAATACTTTTTCTGCTTATATTTGTACCCAAATTCAGCCGGAAGACATGAGGATGTTAAATCCATTGCTTATCGCCAGGATCCTGAGTACAATACTCCTGATCGAATCGTTGGCCTTCCTGGTCTGTCTTCCAGTTGCTCTTATTTATAAAGAGCCCTTAACTCCGTTTCTTTGGTCATCTGCCATAACAGTCTCATTTTATGCTGTTCTCAGGATCGCCAGCATAAAAGCAGATACAGATAAGTTCAGCAATCGCGATGGATATCTGGCAGTAACCCTCTCCTGGCTGGTACTGACAGTTATGGGAGCATTACCCTACCTTATTTCCGGAACAATTCCGTCATTCATTAATGCGTTCTTCGAATCTACATCAGGATTTACTACTACAGGTGCATCAATCCTGACTGATGTAGAGGTCCTTCCCTATTCAATTCTTTTCTGGAGAAGCTTCACTCACTGGATCGGAGGATTAGGGATAATAGTTCTGGTAATAATTATTCTCCCATCGCTGAAAGTAACAGGTTACCAGCTTTTCAGCCTCGAGTCGTCCATGAAGGAAAAGATACATTCGAAAGCCCAGGGAGTGGCAATAAGGATGGGTATTATCTATCTTGGACTCACCCTGGCAGAGACTATATTCCTGTACATGGGAGACATGACTCTTTTTGACAGTCTGTGCCACTCTTTTGGAACTGTGGCAACCGGTGGATTTTCAACAAAGAACAACAGTCTTCAGTTCTATTCATCTTACAGCCAGTATGTTGTAATGATATTCATGTTCCTTGCCGGAACCAGTATGCTGATCTATTATTACCTTGCAAAATTCAACTTCAGGAAAATAAAACACAATGAGGAATTATGGTTCTATATAACCGTTGCCTTCATTGCCGGTTCGATTGCCACACTGATACTCTTACCGTATTCCAAAACTTTTGAAGCAGCTTTCAGAGATGGCTTTTTTCAGATCATATCGATAATGACATGTACGGGATTTGCTTCTACTGATTTCCTATTCTGGCCGACTGCAGGGCTCTTCCTGATATTCATAATGATGTTCTCTGGCGGAAGTACAGGCTCCACAAGCGGCGGGATAAAAATGGCAAGGCACCTGATAGTACTGAAAAATATAAAGAGCGTAATTATCAGACTGAATCATCCTAAAGCTCTTGCACCGATAAAGCTTAACGGCACCATTGTAAATGAAAGCACCAACAATTCCATTTTATCATTCGTAATTCTATATATATTCCTATTTATTATAGGAACAACAATAGTCGTGGCTGCCGGATCCGATCCCGTGACTTCAGCCAGTTCAGTTGCTACATGCATGGCCGGAATAGGTCCTGGACTGGGTACAGTAGGGCCGATGAGCAACTTCTCAATGATGCCTCAGATAAGCAAAATAGTGCTTAGTATTCTTATGATAGTCGGCAGGCTCGAGATAATTACTGTGTTCACGTTATTCACGAGGTCGTTCTGGAGATTATAAGGCGTCAGGCCGCCTTCGTTAAAACTCCGGCGGCTAAAAGTGTCAGTTGTTAGGTACTATTTTTGAAGATAGTTTCTGGCGGCTTTCAGGTCTTCGGGGGTGCCTACATTGAACCAATAGCCACCGTCCTCCCGGAATGTATAGATGTTATGAGATTCTGCCAGATGAAGGTAGAGGGCAGTCATTGTACAGATCCCGTCGCTCATATAATTGAATATTTCAGGATCAATTATATGTCTGCCGGAAAAAGCTATCTCAGATAAGGTTTCAGGTTCCTCAACTGCAACAATTCTCTCTCCAGTAGCCTTATTGCACCATCCCTTCATCCTGCCTTGCTGGTCGACAAGAAAATACCTTTTGCCGATACGGTCTCTCACAGCAAGTGTCGCTAATCCCTTCATTTTTAAATGGTACCGGTACATTGCAGAAAGATCGAGATCAGTAAGAGTGTCGGCATTGCATAACAGGAATGGTTCTTTGTTAAAGAAATCCCTTGCCTTGAACAATCCTCCAGCCGTTTCGAGCAGTAAACTGCGTTCGTCGGAAACAGTTATACTGAAACCATCCTTCCTGAGCTTTGCAATCTCCTCTTCAACCATATCAGCCAGGTGATGTACATTTATAATAATGTCATCAAAGCCAAAGGCAGTACAATTTTCAACTGCAAGCCTGAGAAGGGATTTGCCGTTAATATCGAGAAGGACCTTGGGAAAAGTTTCGGAGATCTTCCCCAGCCGTGTGCCCTTACCTGCTGCCATTAACATTGCTTTCATAATCCGGCATCAAATGGTTTTAAGAGAAAGGTCGCTGAACATCTGCGTACCGGGGATTGATCTTATTGTAAGGAAAAGTTCAGGCAGTTCTATATGCTTTTCGGCTTCAGTTATGATCTGAGTCAGGATATGAACGCCGGGGACAATACTTTCCGTAAAGGTCGGTTTCTTTTCATATAGTCCTCTGAAACCAAATGCTCCAAGAGCTTGCATAATCCTTATCATGCTGAATCCGGCATAATATCCCCTGAATTTATTTTTATCCCCTTTTGAAACTGAAATGAATCGTTCAATATAATAATCCAGCAGCTCATCACGGTTTTTCTGCAACATTGGGATCTTTGCATCGTATAATAAAGATGCCACATCATATTGCGGAGCGCCTTTTCTGCCACCCTGGTAGTCGATAAACCAGGGCTGATCCCCTATTACCATTATATTTGCTGTCTGGAAATCGCGATATAGGAAATAGTCCTGCCCGGTCTCCAGCAAATAATCGGAAAGATTATTGAAATCATGTTCCAGGTTCCGTTCATTAAAAGGTCCTGCCAAAAGCTTCAGCAGCATGTACTTGAAATAATTCATATCCCACATCATGGATTGCCGGTCGAAGCTCCTGTGCGGATAACACAGATCGAGGTCCAATCCCTCAATACCCTTTGTCTGAAAAGAGATTAAAGTATCGAGTATTTTCCGGTAGAGACTCTTAGTCCCTTCGTTGAAATATTTAATATCGGGCCTGTTATGAAGCCAGGTGTAAAGATTTGTATCTCCGAGATCCCTGAGAAAATATACATATTTTTCAGGCATATAACAGAATATCTCCGGCACGGGAAGGTTCCTGGTCAGGAAATGTTCTGTAAACCCTACAAAGGC
>JAPLDY010000013.1 GCA_026391595.1 Bacteroidia bacterium | reverse complement strand
AACAGGAACAATAGTATTTACTGCCCAGGCAGGAGTAGAATATAGTGTAGGCGGAGCATATCAGGCCAGTCCGACCTTTTCAGCTCTTGCACCGGCAACCTATACTCTGACAGTAAGGAGCATAGCAGATAACACATGTATCACAGCTGCAGCATCGACAGTAACACTGACGGCAGCGACACCGCCTGCAGTACCAACTACATCGGGTGTCACCCAGCCTACATGTGCATTACCAACAGGAACAATAGTCTTTACTGCCCAGGCAGGAGTGGAATACAGTGTAGGCGGAGCATATCAGGCCAGCCCGACCTTTGCAGCTCTTGCACCGGCAACCTATACACTGACAGTAAGAAGCATAGCAGATAACACATGTATCACAGCTGCAGCATCAACAGTAACACTCACGGCAGCGACACCGCCTGCAGTACCAACTACATCGGGTGTCACACAACCTACATGTGCATTACCTACAGGAACAATAGTCTTCACTGCCCAGGCAGGAGTCGAGTATAGTGTAGGCGGAGCATATCAGGCCAGCCCGACCTTTGCAGCTCTTGCACCGGCAACCTATACACTGACAGTAAGGAGCATAGCAGATAACACATGTATCACAGCGGCAGCATCAACAGTAACACTCACGGCAGCGACACCGCCTGCAGTACCAACTACATCAAGTGTCACCCAGCCTACATGTGCATTACCTACAGGAACAATAGTCTTTACTGCCCAGGCAGGAGTAGAGTATAGTGTAGGCGGAGCATATCAGGCCAGTCCAACCTTTGCAGCTCTTGCACCGGCAACCTATACATTAACGGTAAGAAGCATAGCAGATAACACATGTATCACAGCGGCAGCATCAACAGTAACACTCACGGCAGCTGTATCAATAGGGGCAAATGCTGGTAATAATGGACCAGTCTGTGAAGGAAACACATTAAGCCTTGCAGGAGGTCCTAACGGTTTAGACTCTTATTCATGGACAGGTCCTGGTGGATTCACATCAACATTACAGAATCCGGTAGTCTCAGTTGCTGCAACACCTTTAATGTCAGGAGTATATACACTTATTGCCACTCTGGGAGGATGTTCTGAATCAGTTACTACTACTGCTACTGTAACGCCAATAAACACTATTGCACTTACATCGGGTCCTGGTACAGACAACCAGACTGTTTGTATTGGTGTAGCTATAACCCCAGTGACATATGTTACAACTGGCTCTGTAGGAGGCAGTTATACAGGTTTGCCGTTAGGTATGACAGTCAGCTGGGGAGTGAATTCGGTAAGCATCACCGGATCACCCACAACTTCAGGAATTTACGCATATAGAATAGACCTTGCAGGTGGTTGCGGTTCTGTTTTTACTACAGGTACAATTACTGTCAAGGCACCAAATTCAATAACCCTGACTTCTGCTGTTGGAACAGATGGCCAGACAGCATGTAATAACACTGCTATTACAAATATTACTTACGCCACAGTCAGCGCAACCGGCGCAAATGTAATCGGCCTACCGGCAGGAGTGACAGGTTTATGGGCCGCTGATGTATTCACAATAAGCGGAACGCCGACGGTTACAGGCACATTTAATTATACAATTACTACTTCAGGAGGATGTGGAGTAGCGACAGCTAACGGAACTATAATAGTAGATCCTGTACTCCCTGTCAGTGTTACGATTGCACCGGATATCAATCCGATATGTGCAGGAGCGACAGTGACGTTCACCGCAACACCTGCCAACGGAGGACTTGCTCCGGCGTACCAGTGGTACAACGGAGCTACGGCAGTAGGATCCAACAGTGCAACATACGTCTACATTCCTGTAAATGGTGATGTAATAACAGTAGTTCTTACATCGAGCCAGACTTGCAAAAGCGGCAGTCCGGCAACATCGAATGCTGTAACAATGACGGTTAATCCTGTACTCCCTGTCAGTGTGACAATTGCACCGGATGTAAATCCGATATGTGCAGGATCAACAGTTACGTTCACCGCAACACCGTCCAACGGAGGACTTGCACCGGCGTACCAGTGGTATAACGGAGCTGCAGCAGTAGGAACCAACAGTCCAACATACGCGTACATCCCTGCAAACGGTGATATAATAAAAGTAGTACTTACTTCGAGCGAAACCTGCCAGAGTGGAGGACCTGCAACATCGAATGCCATTACAATGACAGTCAATCCTCTTCTGCCAGTAAGTGTCTCAATCATAGAAGATGCCAATTCGGTGTGTGCAGGCGCGACAGTGACATTCACCGCAACTCCAACCAATGGAGGACTCACGCCAGCGTACCAGTGGTACAACGGTGCGGCAGCAGTAGGAACCAACAGTGCGACCTACGCATACATTCCGGCTAATGGCGATGTAATAACAGCAGTTCTTACTTCAAGCGAGACGTGTAAGAGCGGAAGCCCTGCAACTTCTAATGCAGTAGCGATGACAGTTAACCCTGTCCTTCCGGTACTCGTTACAATAGCACCGGATATCAATCCGATATGTGCCGGAGCGACTGTGACGTTCACCGCAACACCGGCCAACGGAGGACTTACACCGGCGTATCAGTGGTACAACGGAGCTACGGCAGTAGGAACCAACAGTGCAATTTATGCTTACATTCCTGCCAATGGAGATGTAATCACTGTAGTACTAACTTCCAGTGAAACCTGTAAGAGCGGAAGCCCTGCAACATCGAATGCAATTACGATGACGGTCAATCCTGTTCTTCCTGTCAGTGTTACAATAGCACCGGATGTCAATCCAATATGTTCGGGAGCAACAGTGACATTTACTGCTACACCAACCAACGGAGGAGTTACACCCGCATACCAGTGGTACAACGGAGCTGCTGCAGTAGGGGCCAACAGTGCAACATACGCGTACATTCCAACTAATGGTGATGTAATAACAGTAGTGCTAACTTCGAGCGAGACCTGTCAGAGCGGAAGCCCTGCAACATCGAATGCAATTACGATGACGGTCAATCCTGTTCTTCCTGTCAGTGTTACAATAGCACCGGATGTCAATCCGATATGTGCAGGAGCGACAGTAACTTTCACAGCTACACCAACCAACGGAGGAGCTACACCAGCATACCAGTGGTACAACGGCGCGACTGCAGTAGGGACCAATAGTCCGACATACGCATACGTGCCGACCAATGGCGATATTATAACTGTAGTTCTTACCTCCAGTGAAACTTGTCAAAGCGGAAGTCCGGCAACATCTAATGCAATTACGGTGACGGTAAATCCTGTACTTCCTGTAAGTGTGATGATAGCACCGGATGTAAATCCGATATGTACAGGATCTACAGTCACATTCACAGCGACACCTGCAAACGGAGGACTTACTCCGACTTATCAGTGGTACAATGGTGCAACAGCAGTAGGAATAAATAGTGCGACATATGCATATGTTCCTGCAAACGGCGATTTAATAACTGTAGTTCTTACATCTGGTGAGATCTGCCAGAGCGGTGGTCCTGCAACGTCGAATGCAGTGACAATGGCTGTCAGTTCTGCTCTTCCGGTAAGTGTTACAATAGCACCGGATCTCAATCCGATATGTGCAGGAGCGACAGTAAAGTTCACAGCAACACCAACTAACGGAGGAGTTACACCTGCATACCAGTGGTACAACGGAGCCACAGCAGTAGGAACAAATAATGCAACATTCACATATATCCCGGCTAACGGTGATGTAATAACTGTAGTTCTTACATCCAGTGAACTCTGCCAGAGCGGAGGACCTGCAACATCGAATGCAATAACTATGACGGTCAATCCTGTTCTTCCTGTCAGTGTTACAATAGCACCGGATGTCAATCCGATATGTTCGGGAGCAACAGTGACATTTACTGCTACACCAACCAGCGGAGGAGTTACACCGACATACCAGTGGTACAACGGTGCTACAGCAGTAGGAACGAATGGTCCGACATATGCATACATTCCTGCAAACGGTGATATAATAACTGTAGTTCTTACTTCCGGTGAAACCTGCCAGAGCGGAGGACCTGCAACGTCGAATGCAATAATAATGACGGTTAATCCAATTCTTCCGGTCAGTGTCACAATAGCACCTGATTTCAATCCGATATGTTCAGGATCAACAGTTACGTTCACAGCGACACCAGCAAACGGAGGACTTACTCCAACATATCAGTGGTACAATGGTGCAACTGCTGTTGGTCCCAACAGTCCTACATACACATATATTCCTGCAAATGGTGATATAATAACTGTAGTTCTTACATCCGGTGAGACCTGCCAGAGCGGTGGTCCTGCAACGTCGAATGCAATTACGATGACAGTAAATACCCTTCCTTCAGGATTGACAACAGTAACCCCCGTACCTTGCTTTAGCGCAGCCACGGGAGGTGTTAACCTTACTGCTTCCGGTGGAACTTTACCATACACCTTCCTTTGGAGCAATGGTGCAATCACCGAGGATCTATCGGCAGTTGTTGCAGGTAATTATACAGTAGTCATAACCGATGCCAATGGATGTAAAGCCAATGCATCAGGGAATGTTACAGAACCTGCATCTGCCCTTTCCGAAACAACTTCTCAGATAAATGTTACAACCATTGGAGGTAACGATGGAAGCATCACAGCGACAGGTTCAGGCGGTACTGCACCTTATTTGTATTGTCTCAACGGAGGCGCCTACCAGGCTTCAGGAACATTCAATACACTTATTGCAGGTATTTACATAGTTACCGTCCAGGATATGAACCTCTGTACCTTCCCTGTAACTTTAACGATCACACAACCTTACTTACCTCTCACAGGTACCGCAATACAGACAGACGTTAAATGCTTTGGTTTATCAACAGGAAGTGTCACGGTTGCAGGAGCTAACGGAGTTCCACCATATGAATACAGACTCAATGGAGGCACTTTCCAGGTATCAGGGACATTTGGAACACTTACCGCAGGGCCGTATACAATTACAATAAGAGATGCTGTATCGAATTCCTTCAATGTTGGAGTCACAATTTTGCAACCTGCAGCAGCCCTTACAGTGGCCACTTCCAAAGCTGATGTAAAATGCAACGGAGGTGCCGATGGTATTGCTGTTGCACTGCCTTCAGGAGGAACAGCAGCATACTCTTATTCATGGAGTACTTTGCCGGTTCAGGCTGCCGATACTGCAACAGGCCTGATGCCAGGAACATATACTGTAACAGTTACGGATGCGAACGCATGTTCAGCTGCCGTTGATGTTACTATAGCAGAACCTGCTGTTCTGACAGTCAGTGCAGTGCCGGCTGATGCAAATTGTCCCGATTCCCCTGATGGTGAAATAGCGCTTAATATCACTGGCGGCACTCCTGTCTACTCTGTCTTCTGGGTAGACGGCGACACAGTTCTGACCAAGAAAGGACTCCTTCCAAATACGTATAGTGTGGCAGTTACAGATGCAAACGGTTGTGCAACTTCGACAAGTGCAGTGGTAGGATTCATAGGCACTTACAACTGCGTTGAAATTCCCGGGCTAATTACGCCTGATCCGGCTGACGGGCATAATGACGAGTGGAGAATACGGAATATCGACATTTATCCGAATGCAGAAGTCAAGGTTTACTCCAGATGGGGTAAGCTCATATACCATTCCAAGAATCCTAATGCAGACCCATGGAAGGGAAGGTACTATAACGGGAAACTGGTACCAACCGATTCGTATCATTATATACTCGATCTCCATGATGGATCAGCTATAAGGTCTGGTGTGATAAGTGTGATAAGGTAGCAACTTGATAATTTGAAGATAAGATATATGAGATTTCCAAAGAGTTTATTTTCGCTGATTTTTCTGAGCTTGCTCACCGGCGTCTCCCTCGCACAGCAGGTTCCTATGTACAGCCAGTACATCATGAACGGCTTTCTTATCAACCCTTCATTCGCCGGGCGTGATGGATATACCACTTTGACTCTCACGACACGCGAACAGTGGGTTGGACTGGATCACGCGCCAGCAACTTATGCTGTCAGCTTCCAGACTCGTTTACTGAAGAACAGCTATATTTCCAAGGCTACCTCAGTAAGGAAAAAGCTCATCAGGCCTACAAAGGGAGGAAATGTAGGCCTCGGCGGGTATATCTTCAGCGATCAAAACGGGATTATGAGACGGACAGGATTTCAGTTCATGTATGCGTACCATATCCCTATGAAGCAGATAGGTGGATATCCAACTGACCTTGCTTTAGGTCTTGCGTTCACAGGTTACCAGTTTGCAATTAATACCGAGCATCTGATTTATGATACCAGCGACCCTTTCCTGAATAACTACGACCGGTCCGTCTTCATACCTGATTTCAATTTTGGAGCAAGCTTTACCACTTCAAAATACTATGCAGGTTTTGCGATGACTAATATTCTGAGGGGCTCTCTTATGTTTGCTGACACAACAGCTATTAACAGAAACGAACTGGGTCATTTCTTCATTACAGGCGGCTATAAATTTGAACTTGCACCTGACTGGATCCTCGAACCATCTGCTTTTCTAAAATCATCCGATATGTTCTCAAGAACTTTTCAGGCTGATATCACGGCAAGAGTATATTACCGGAACGATTATTGGCTGGGTTTATCATGGCGGACAAATGATGCATTGATCCTGATGCTGGGATTCAAGTATGACAGGTTCCATTTCGGTTATGCCGTGGATTTTACTCTTACTGATATAAGAAAACAAAGCTTTGGATCTCATGAACTGACATTGGCGGTAAAATTTGGCGAAAGTGCCAGAAGATACCGCTGGATCAATTCGTTTTGATATAATTTGTATTAATATATGTCAAGAGGTATCGTAAATAAAATTACGGGTACCGTTTCGCTGCTTATATTTTTATTTTCAGAAGCATATCCTCAGGATACAGTTGCAGGGCCTGTCAGGCTTATGTTTTATAATGTTGAAAACCTGTTTGATATAAGCAATGATCCGGTAACTGATGATGATGAATTCACTCCGGTCGGATTAAGACGATGGAACTCCCGGAGATATTTTACAAAAATAAACTCGATTTATAAAACAATAGCAGCGGCAGGAGAGTGGGAACCTCCTGCCATCGTGGGATTTTGTGAGGTCGAGAACCGCAGGGTTATCGAAGATATTGTCAGCGGAACAAATCTGTCGAAAAATGAATATGATATCCTGCACGAAGATTCTCCTGACCCCAGAGGTATTGACGTCTGTCTTATTTACAGAAAGAACCTGGTAAAGGTCTTAAGTCACAGCTATTTCCTGCCTGCAGACTCCGGAAGGATACCCTTCAAAACCAGAAGCGTTCTGTATGCGAAGTGTGTTATAATGAATGACACTATTCATTTGTTTGTTAATCATTGGCCATCAAGGAGGGGAGGAGTGCTTGCAGGCGAACCACAGAGACTTAAGATCTCGGAGATGTTAATGGAAAAGGCAGATTCTATTGCCATTGCGGAAGGAATGGATGCAGGGATAATCTTTGCCGGTGACTTTAATGCAGCACCAGAGGATGAGATAATCAGCAAGCTAACGGGTAATTACAGATCGGGATTGTCAATGATTAACATGTCTGACCTGCTCCCGGAAGGCTCGGGAACCTACAGGTATAAGGGAACATGGGAGATGATCGATCAGGTTATTATTTCAGAAGCGCTGTTGGCACATAATTCGGCTTCACTGAAGATATTCAACTCATCATTTCTTCTTCATGACGATCCTATTTATCCCGGTCAGTGTCCCTATTCAACATATCGTGGATACAGGTACCAGGGCGGATACAGCGATCACCTGCCTGTTTTGCTCAACCTTAATGTGAAGCGGTTTTTCTGACAGGCTTGAGTCCGATCTCTTTTCCCTTTACAAGCATAAGTTTCCTGGCTGCTTCATGTTCGTTTGGAATTATACCGTCCAATATCGCCTCTCTGATGGCAGTCTTGATAATTCCTACCTCTTTTCCGGGCCTGACCCCGAAAGTCTCTATAATCTCTGTCCCGTCAACAGGTGGCTGAAAGTTCCTTAATGCATCCTTTTCCTCTATCTCCCTGAGCTTTTTTCTGACAAATTTGAAATTCTCGAGATGTCTTGTTTTCTTTTCCTCATTCTTGGATGTGATGTCGGCTTCGCATAATGCCATAAGATCGTCAATGTCATCTCCGGCTTCGAACAGAAGCCTTCTTACTGCAGAATCAGTAACCTCTTCCTGCGACAACACTATCGGTCGCAGATGGAGATCTACCAGTTTCTGAACGTACTTCATCCTGTCATTTAAAGGAAGCTTAAGCCGCCTGAAAATGTCTGGGATCATTTTTGATCCCAGGAATTCATGACCGTGAAAAGACCATCCGGATTCAGGAGTATATTTCTTGGTGACAGGTTTTGCAATATCGTGGAGAAGAGCCGCCCATCTAAGCCACATATTATCAGAATGTTTCGAAATATTATCGAGGACTTTTATAGAATGATGAAAATTATCTTTATGAGCCTTGCCGTCCTTTTTTTCAACGCCCTTAAGGTTATCAAGCTCGGGAAAGATAAGGTGCAGTAAACCCGATCTTTCAAGCAGAATAAACCCGGTTGACGGACGATCACACATTATTATCTTGTTCAGTTCGGTGATGATTCGCTCCTTTGATACAATCTTTATCCGTTCAGCATTTTCTGTTATTGATTTATAAGTTTTTTCTTCAATGGTGAAATTCAGCTGGGTGGCAAATCTGATTGCCCTCATCATCCTCAGCGGATCGTCTGAAAATGTTCTGACAGGATCAAGAGGTGTCCTTATAATTTTGTTTTTAAGGTCGCTTATACCATCAAATGGATCAATGAATTCGCCGAAAGTTTCCTTATTAATGCTCACGGCCATGGCATTGATTGTGAAATCCCTTCTATCCTGGTCATCCTTCAGGCTTCCATCCTCAACCGCCGGCTTTCTGGAGCCTCTTACGTATGACTCTTTACGGGCGCCTACAAATTCAATTTCAAAATCATCGCATCTGAACATTGCGGTTCCAAAGTTCTTGAAAACACTTACCCTGATCTTCGGATTTATCCTTTTTGCTGTTTTTCTTGCTATCTCGATCCCATTTCCCAAGACCACGAGGTCAATATCCTTGTCAGCATGTTCTCTTTTTAAGATAGTGTCCCTTACCCATCCTCCAATGACGAAAGCCTTTACATTTTCAGCAGTTACTACCTCTGAAAGAGTCCTGAAAATTTTGTCATTTAGACATATATGCATATATAGATATGACAATTTGTTAATTAATTCTGACAAAGTTACAATTATTAGTCAATTTTCAGTAAATTATGATCCATGATGCCTCATGGCATAAAGATTGACGAACTGCAAACAATTATGGTTTTCAGATGTTTAATTTTAAAAGAGTATTATGACAGAGCATTTGACAAAAGAGACATTCTTAAGCAGGGTGTTCAATTACGAAAAGAACAAAGAGTGGAAATTTGAAGGAACGAAACCCTGTATCATCGATTTTTATGCTGATTGGTGCGGACCGTGCAAAATGGTGGCTCCTGTACTGGAAGATCTGGCAACGGATTTTGACGGTAAGATAGATGTTTATAAAGTAAATACCGAGGAACAGCAGGAGCTTGCCTCAGCTTTTAGGATTAAAAGCGTCCCTTCCTTCCTTTTCGTCCCGGTAGACGGTCAGCCTCAGATGGCGATGGGAGCTCTTCCCAAAGATACCTTCATTAAAGCATTCAAAGATGTTCTTGGTATAGAGAAATAAGCTGTTCGTCAAAAATCAACCTTTCAGGTATAAAATTTCAGGGTTTGGATGAAACATTCACTACCTGTTATTCGTTTAATCTATCAGAAGGTAGTAACATAATACGTTACATGGTTTTTTTCATGGATTTAGGTTTAGGGTAGCAGTAAATCAGGACTTTGGTCCTGATTTACTTTTTTATACCAGATCCCTGAATATGTTGTTTATCTCCTCTTCCGTGGTTCGCAGCTTCTTCTGACACTGCCGTATCAGCTCCGATGCACGCTTAACTTCAACTGACAGCTCATCAACATCCAGGTCGCCGCTTTCAATTTTCTGCAGTATCTTTTCGATCTCCCCGACTGCAACAGTAAATGAGAATTCTTTCTTTGCCATAGGATCTGATTTTATTTTTTTAATACTTTGCTTCTGATTTTACCATCTCTGATCTGTGTCTCAATAACATCCTCATTCTTTACATCTCCTGCACTCTTAACCAACTTTCCATTTAAAGTTGTTATTGAGTACCCTCTCTTCAGTACATTTTTTGGATCGAGGATGCCAAGAGTGTTTTCCAGTACAGTTGTTTTAGTTTTTACTTTTTCCAGCAGGTTCATGGCACTCTTTCTGAGATCCGTACTGTACTTTTCAACCTGTACCTTTCTGCCTGCTATATTTGATCCTGCCGCAGAGATCACCTTCAGTTTGAATGAATCTGTCAGGCTTCTGTTGTCTTCAATAGCTGATCTTGTTATATTATCGATGCCTTCGATCATGTCGTTAAGTGCAGCTTCTGCATTCGCTGTCCGTTCGATAAGATGATCGGCGACTGCCGTTGGTGTTTTAAGTGCCTGGTTAGCAACCATATCGGTCACCGACATGTCTTTTTCATGACCGATACCCGTAATTACAGGAATCGGAAACTGTGTGACATGAAATGCAATATTGTAACTGTCGAACCAGCTCAGATCGCTCTGTGAACCTCCACCCCTGATGATTACCACAACATCAAAGAGTCCGGGATGATCTGCTATCCTGTTGAGAGAAGATATCACGCTATTCTCTGTTTCTGCGCCCTGCATAACGGTTTCGAACAATGCGGCATAAAAGACATATTTATTATTGTTTCCTTTCAGGTGACTGATAAAATCCCTGTAACCTGCCGCTCCTTCGGATGAGATAACTGCTATCTTTTGAGGAAGAAGCGGAAAGTCAAGCTCCCTGTTCATTGAAAAAACTCCTTCTTCCTCGAGCCTTCTGATTATCATTTGTCTTTTCATGGCCATCTCCCCAAGGGTAAATGAAGGATCTATATCAGAAATTACCAGGCTCAGTCCGTATAGTTCGTGATACTCCACTTTAATTTTCACCAGGATCTTCATACCATCTTTAAGAGACTCTCCGGTCGCATCCTGAAAAAATGCACTGAGGAACCTGTAGCGGTTGATCCAGATGATTGCTTTCACCCTTGCACTGACATTTTTTTCATCAGCCTGTTTTTCAATAAGTTCAAGGTAGCAATGACCAGCACTGTTCTCCTTAATCTCTGAGATCTCTGCTATTACCCAATAAAAATCGGGAAGGGCCATATACAGGGAATCCTTTATTATCAGCTGGAGTTCAGTCAGGGAGAGCTTTTCCATGATCATCTGTCGCGAAGTTTTACGATCTTATTCGTGTATATTCCTGTGCCTGTTGTAAGTCTGATAAAGTAAAGGCCCTGTTCCATGTTATTCAGGGCTGTAAGGATGAGATTCCTTCCGGCATATTCATTGAAATTTCCGGAGTAAATTGTATTTCCTGCAGAAGTGACGACTTCAATCCTGATTCTGCCAGGAGGCTGCCTGAAAACGATCTCAACTTCTCCCTGTGTCGGATTTGGGAATACTATCGATTGATCCTCCGGAACGATAAGATGAATATCCTGAAGGGATGCCAGCGCTTTGTTCATATCCGGAATGCCATAACCGTATAGCGAGTCAGGGTAGTTGTATCTGTCGGCCGATGAATGAAGAGCATTAATGATCTCAATATTATCAGCCTCCGGCACTGCCTCCATCAGACATGCTGCCATACCGCTTAATACAGGGCAGGAGAATGATGTTCCGCCTGATCTTGCAAACAAGGTAGCTGAAATCTGGACGACTATGCTTACACCCAGAGCTGCATTGTCCGGCTTGACCTGACCGTCGGCTGAAGGTCCCGCTGATGAAAATGCGGAGATAATATTGTATCCGTCCACGGCTCCTGCCGCAAGAACACTGTCACCGTCGGAAGGAGCTATAATCCTAAGCCATGCCTTGTTTCTTTCATTGCCTGCGCTGTTGACAACAAGTATCCCTTTTGAAGCTGCTATGTCTGCAGCGCGGGTTATAAATGTTGTATTGCCGTCGAGCTCTGCAAATTTATGATTCATTAAAGGGTCATCGAAAGTGCAATACCCCAGGGACGAAGATATTATATCGGCTCCGGCACTGTCGGCAAATTCAGCGCCAGCTGCCCAGAAATCCTCCTCAACAGGGAATTCGGTGGCCCCGTCTTCTGTCCTCAGGAGCAGGAAATCAGCGTCACAGGCTGTCCCCCTGATAGTCTGGAAGATCTGCCCTGCCAGTACTGACATTACAGAAGTGCCGTGAGTATGATAGTTATAAACGTACCGGTTATTGTTGACGAAATCGTAAGTATATTTTATACCGTTCCTGCTCCTTAGCAAGGCTAAAGATGTGGCATTGTCGGCGTATGTAAATCCGCCGTCGAGGACTGCAATAAGAATACCTGTGCCGTTATATCCTGAATTAAGAAGAGGGTAACCGTTTACCATTGTTATTGGCCGGTCGTATGGCGGAGGCTCAGCCATGGCTGAAATAATATCTAACTTGTCAGAGAAAAGGCTCTTGCCAGCGGGTTTTTTTACAATCCTCACCTCAGAAACGAATGGCAATGCCAGGAGAGGAGCTGTTCCGGCTTCAGCCTTGGTCTTGAAAAGGGCAGTGTTCATCCATTTTGAGGTGCAGTGCAGAGTGAATCCCATTGCAGAAACCTGGTCAAGATAATTCCGGAATACAGGCAGATCCCTGTAATCGGGGACCTCAATTCCTGACTTTATTCTGCGATCAATTGCTTTTTGTGAGAGGAGGTCTGTTGGCGAAAAAATTGACGGTATGTTCGCACCCTTGTCCCTGAAATAGACCCTGTAAAAATATGTATACTCTTCTGCCTGGGCTTTTAATGAAGGATTGGTGAAAAGAAAAATCAAAGGAAAAATGATTCTGACCCCGTTTCTTAGCAGTGGAGTGGTCATACTTATTATCTTATATCGCCAGTTTTTTCAGGATCAGGGATCTTCCCCATGTTCTTCTCGATCATATCGAAGAACCTGGATGACTCCTCATCCAGCTGTTTGTCCTTTGTGATGCCGCGGACATAGGTGATCTCATATTTCAGGATCCCCTCTTCGCTATAGATCTGCCATTTTCCATCGCGCAGGTTATTTTTATAAGCTCCTGAATACTGACGGCTGCCGTTATCATACCACGATTCGAATTTCCCGTCGAGCACGCCGTTGATATAAAAAGCTTTCAGATATATTTTGCCATTAGAATAATATTGCGTCCATTCTCCGTTTTTGATACCATTTAAATAATATATCTTTTCAGCCGGTGTACTGTCAGGATAGAATTTAAGGGATAAGCCGTTCCTTAAATTTTTGGTATACATCTCCTGATTCAAAATTGATCCGTTAATTTCCGGAGAATAAAATTTCCATGTACCCTCTTTCAGCTGATCGACATATTTTCCTTTTGATAGGATAAAACCATTTGGATAATAGATAGTTGCATCGGCTTCTTTACTGTCTATGCTGTAGTTAAGTATCGATTTCAGTGAATTGTCGGAATTGAATCTTTTAAACTCTCCAACCGGCTTGTCGTTCCTGAAGGTACCATCATACATGACTGTGCCGTTGGCATATTTTCTTATCCAGTGTCCCTGTTTTCTTCTCTGCTGATCAGTCTTATTGATATCATCCTGTGTCTGGCCTGTTGCAACAGATGCAAAAGCCAGAAGGAGAGCTATTGAAATTAATTTCAGGTTCATGGAAGAGGAACGCGATTATCGATATAAAGTTATAAAAAAAGAGGTCTGAAATGACCTCTTTTTGTGTAATATATTGTTATTATTTGACTTCCTCGAAGTCTACATCAGTAACCTCATCGTTGCCCGATTTTGAGCTTCCTCCGGACTGGTCCGGACCTGGCTGATCAGGTCCAGGCTGTGATGCGCCCTGACCAGAAGTCTGGGATGTTTTGTACATCTCTTCTGAAGCTACCTGCCATACTGAGTTAAGCTCGGCAAGTGCCTTGTCTATGGCAGCCACATCCTGGCTTTTATGTGCTTCCTTAAGTTTTGCCAGAGCACTCTCTATAGCCGGTTTCTTATCTGCCGGGATCTTGTCGCCAAACTCCCTGAGCTGTTTTTCGGTAGTAAAGATCATGCTATCAGCAGTATTGACCTTATCGACTTTTTCGCGGATCTGGCGGTCGGCTTCCTCATTTACTTTTGCCTCATCGCGCATTCTCCTTATCTCCTCATCGCTAAGTCCGGATGAAGCTTCGATCCTTATTCTCTGTTCTTTACCGGTACCCCTGTCTTTTGCGGTCACATGGAGTATACCATTTGCGTCGATATCGAATGTAACTTCAATCTGAGGGATACCTCTGGGGGCTGGCGGGATACCATCAAGATGGAAGCGGCCGATAGTCTTATTACCTGATGCTACAGGCCTTTCACCCTGGAGTACATGTATCTCGACTGAAGGCTGGCTGTCAGCTGCGGTAGTGAAAACCTCAGTCTTCTTGGTGGGTATTGTTGTGTTTGATTCTATTAGTTTTGTCATAACTCCGCCCATCGTTTCGATACCAAGAGAAAGTGGTGTAACATCGAGAAGAAGGACATCCTTTACTTCACCTGTAAGAACACCACCCTGGATTGCTGCACCTACTGCAACGACCTCATCAGGGTTTACACCTTTTGATGGGACCTTGCCGAAGAATTTCTCTACAAGCTGCTGGATGGCAGGAATACGTGTAGAACCGCCTACGAGAAGCACTTCATTGATGTCGGAGACTTTGAAACCTGAATCGTTTATTGCCTTCTGGCAGGGTACAATACATGCCTGGATCAGCTTATCACAGATCTTCTCAAATTGTGCACGGGTAAGTGTCTTCACGAGATGCTTGGGAATTCCGTCGACAGGCATGATATATGGAAGATTGATCTCTGTGGAGGTTGAGCTTGAGAGCTCGATCTTGGCTTTTTCAGCAGCTTCTTTCAATCTCTGAAGAGCCATGGGATCTCTCCTCAGGTCAACACCTTCTTCCTTAAGGAATTCTTCAGCCAGCCAGTCGATGATCAGGTGATCGAAGTCGTCGCCGCCAAGATGTGTATCTCCGTTTGTAGATTTAACTTCAAAAACACCATCGCCCAATTCGAGTATTGAAATATCGAATGTGCCACCTCCAAGGTCGAACACTGCAATCTTGAGGTCCTGAGATTTCTTGTCAAGTCCGTAAGCAAGTGAGGCTGCTGTCGGCTCGTTGATGATCCTTTTTACATTGAGTCCTGCTATCTCGCCGGCTTCTTTTGTAGCCTGGCGCTGAGAGTCGCTGAAATAAGCCGGAACTGTAATGACAGCATCAGTAACCTCCTGACCAAGATAATCCTCGGCTGTTTTCTTCATTTTCTGAAGTATCATTGCTGATATCTCCTGCGGTGAGTACATCCTGTTATCGATTTTTACCCTTGGAGTGTTATTATCTCCTTTCAGGACTGTATAGGTTACTCTCTTGATCTCTGTATTAAGCTTTTCATAGGGCTCCCCCATGAATCTTTTTATTGAATAAACGGTCTTTTTGGCATTGGTGATTGCCTGGCGTTTTGCCGGATCTCCCACTTTGCGTTCACCGTTCTCAACGAATGCTACGATTGATGGTGTTGTCCTTTTACCTTCACTGTTAGGGATGACCACAGGCTCATTGCCTTCCATAACAGCAACGCATGAATTGGTGGTTCCCAGGTCTATTCCGATAATCTTTCCCATTTTATATTATTTTATATATTTAAAAATTGATATTATGGTTATACACTGATTATGCCATTTAGAATATGTGACAAAAAGGCAGTTTTTACTATCGATAATTAAATAACTTTGCAATCTGTAATTAATATCAGCAGGTATGTCAACACAAAAGAGTGTCAGGAAGGTTACCACCCACGTTCTGAATGAGATGAAGCTCAGGGGCGAGAAGATAGCGATGCTCACTGCATATGATTTTTCCATAGCAAGGATCCTCGATGAGGCTGAGATCGATGTAATACTTGTTGGCGATTCTGCATCAAATGTGATGGCAGGTTTCGACACAACTCTGCCAATTACACTCGATAATATGATCTATCATGCCGCTTCGGTTGTAAGGGGAGTGAAAAGGGCTCTTGTAGTAGTTGACCTGCCATTCGGTACTTATCAGGGCAATTCCAA
The DNA here is from genome assembly GCA_026391595.1 of Bacteroidia bacterium. Lineage (GTDB taxonomy): Bacteria > Bacteroidota > Bacteroidia > Bacteroidales > VadinHA17 > LD21. Next base: position 6,850 of record JAPLDY010000013.1, on the reverse strand, counting down.
GGAGGCTCTTGCATCTTCGATCAGGATAATGAAAGAAACGGGAGCGTCAGCAGTAAAGCTCGAAGGAGGGTATCAGGTTGTTGAATCAATTGAGAGGATACTGTCAGCAGGGATTCCTGTCATGGGACATCTCGGACTTACTCCCCAGGCTATTCATAAATTCGGTACTTACGTGGTAAGGGCCCAACAGGAAGATGAAGCCCGCCGCCTGATGGAAGATGCCAGGCTGCTTGAAAAGACAGGCTGTTTTGGTATAGTTCTGGAAAAAATTCCTGCCCGGCTGGCTGAAGAGGTGACCAGCAACCTGAAGATCCCCGTAATCGGCATTGGGGCAGGACCAAAGACAGACGGACAGGTTCTTGTTCTGCATGACATGCTTGGAATAACAACGGAATTCTCACCTAGATTTCTCCGCCGTTATCATAACCTTCATGATGAAATAAAGAGTGCTGTACAGAATTATATCAAGGACGTAAGAACTCTTAAGTTCCCAAACGAAAAGGAGCAGTATTAGTCATGCCTGAGATCCTTTACGAAGACAATCACATAATTGCGGTTAATAAAAGATCTTCCGACCTGTCACAGGGTGATAAATCGGGAGATGAGTCTCTCGATACGGAGATTAAAAAATATATTGCCCGCAAGTATAATAAGCCAGGTGACGTTTTTCTTGGAGTGGTGCACAGACTCGACAGACCGGTAAGCGGTGTAATTCTTTATGCCCGTACCTCAAAGGCACTTGCCAGGCTGAATGAGATGTTCAGGAGTACGCAGGTTAAGAAAATATATCTTGCCATTGTCAGGGAGAGGCCTCCTGAAGATACAGCGACTATCACCCATTTTCTAAAGAAGAATGAGAAGCAGAACAAGACTTATGTTTATGATACTGAGGTAAAAGGCTCAAAAACCGCAAGTCTGACATACAGGGTTGCCGGACGGTCTGACAGATACTATCTGCTTGAGGTCGAGCTTCATTCAGGCCGTCATCACCAGATCCGTGCGCAGCTGGCAAAGATAGGCTGTCCGGTCAAAGGAGATCTTAAATATGGTTTTCAGAGGTCGAATGAAGATGGCAGCATCAGCCTTATAGCAAGAAGGATCGAATTCATACACCCTGTGAAAAAAGAAAAGGTCGTCATTACAGCACCATTCCCTGAAGGGGATATCTGGAAGGCGTTCATTAATGCAGGGGTATAAAAAGAAAATGAGCCGGAATGCCGGACTCATTTTCAGGAATGAACATGAAAGATCGGAAACCTATTTCTTTACATCAAGCTTGTTTTCAATCACCTTGATTATTTCCTTTGCCTTAGCCTCATCATTGCTTTCTACTGTAACAACAACACCGTCTTTTGCGATTACGTATTTGGTCATTTCATCTCTTGTGCCTGTTGAAGAGGTTACTGTCCGCTCGCCTCCCTCACCTGTCACGACAATGACCTTTTCTTCCTTACTCTTTGTTCCATCATCATCTATAGTGGTGGTCACAAATATTTTCCCTTTACCTTCTTCACTGCTTATCTCTGTGGTAACTGTTCCGGGTGAATCGAAATAGATAATTTTCCCGTTTTTGAGAGTTATGGATCCAGGGGCTGAGTCGCCAGTGAAAGTTGTGTCAACGACTGTTTTAGTGCCATCTTTGTCGACAATTACAACTTTTACTTTCTTTTCTGTTTTCTTCTCCTGTCCGGAGGCCATTGAGAAAGGTACTATGATGGTCAGGATAAATAAAAATAAAATTTTTGAAATTCTTTTCATAGCTGTGATTTAGACTGTTTTACAGATCAAAATTACTTCATAATATGCCTGATGCCGTTAAAATCAGGTTAATAAGAGTTAATGAAAAGTTAAAACGTATCCTGTTTTTATAGTGATAAGTTAATTTTGCCACATGAACAAGAGTAAATTTGCCGGACTCATATTCATGATGCTGCTTTCAATTATCGGGATCACCTGGGTTCAGATAGTATGGATCAGGAATGCCATAGGCATAAGAAACGAGAATTTCGATTATTTCGTAACCGTCAGTATCAGGGATGCTGCAAACTCCATTGAATCGTCGAGGAAGATGAATAATTTCTTTGATGATTTCATGTCACCCGGAGCTGCATCATTTGGAGACACTGCATCAGACATAACAAGCTACTTCAGTATGAATAGCTATTCGACAGGAAGCGATGGCAAGCTTAATGTGCGGGTCACCAATCAGTCGGTAACTCAAAATCAGGGTGGTACACCGGTTGTGACAATTCATGACACAATCTATACCACCGATTCGTCAGCAGTTATAATGGCATCACCTGACGATCCTGGCAAGATGGTGATAATAAACAATGGTTCGGGCAAAGGAACAACCTCAAACGGAACAGTTATTAATCGGGATGAATTAATTAGGTTGGCCAGAAAAAGATCAAACGAATTCCGTAATATGAGCGACCAGATGATAGCTGATCTTTATCAGCAGGAAAACTTCACGAATATAAGCAGGGAAGAGGTTGGATCAGCTCTTGACCGGTCATTCATGTTTTCACCCATAAGGCCTAAGTTTGAATTTGCGATTATCAGGAATGGGAAGGTAGAAGAGGGTAAATTCATTAAAGCCGATAATAATGATTTTATAAGGAGCAGATATAAGGTTCCTCTTTTCACAGACAACATTGTACGTCAGGATATTACACTTTCAGTAGTCTTCCCGGGACGTACAAACTATGTTCTCGGTTCCATGGCATGGATACTGGGGGGATCTCTTCTTTTCTCTTTTATCATCCTTGCAACTTTTGCGTTGAGCCTCTTTCTGCTTATCCGTCAGAAAAAGGTTTCTGAGATGAAGTCGGACTTCTTAAACAACATGACACATGAATTCAAGACACCTATTGCAACCATTTCGCTTGCTGCTGATACAATAACAAATCCGAAAGTCATAAAAGATGAATCGAGTGTCAGACATTTCATCGGGATGATAAAGAAAGAGAACAGCAGGATGAATAAAAAGGTGGAGACCATACTTCAGATAGCTTCACTCGACAAGAAAGAGATTCACTTTAAGTTCGAGAATGTCTCGATTCACAGCATCATTGAACATGCTGTTGACACCATAGATATAATTATCCGCCAGCGAAACGGAAAGGTGACATTGAAGTTTAATGCACTGGAACCAGTTATTAATGGCGATAGCGAGCATCTTTTCAACCTTGTGAATAATCTGCTCGACAATGCCATTAAATATTCACCTGAATCGCCCGACATCAAAGTGGAGACTAAAAACGACCATGATGGAATAATTATGTCGGTTGAGGACAAAGGCATAGGAATGTCAAAGAGTGTCCAGTCGAAAATATTTGAAAGATTCTATCGCCTGGCTTCGGGTAATGTTCACGATGTAAAGGGATTCGGCCTTGGCCTTAACTATGCCCGTGCCATTGTCGACGCCCACAAGGGACATATTAATGTTTACAGTGAACCGGGAAAAGGCAGCCGATTTGATGTATATTTACCATTTAATCCTGAAAATGAAAGATGAGCTCCAGGGAAGTAAAAATATTTCTTGTTGAGGATGACCTCAGTTTCGGATCAGTCCTTAAATCGTACCTCGAAATAAATGAGTTTTCGGTGGAGTGGGTTGATGACGGGAAATACGCCGTAGACCATTTCCGTAAAGGGATATTTGATATCTGTATTCTCGATGTGATGCTGCCGCATGTCGACGGATTTACCATAGCCAGGGAGATAAGACAGATAAACAACCTTGTACCGATTATCTTCCTTACTGCCAAAAAGCTCAAGGAAGATGTACTTACAGGCTACGATGCGGGAGGCGATGATTATATTACAAAACCTTTTGATACGGAGATCCTTCTTGCCAAAATACGTGCGATTCTTGCCCGCCGCGACTTCCAGAGCGGCACCAGGGATATTTATGAGATCGGCAAGTTCATATTCAACTCAAAGCTCAGGACATTAACGTCAGGAGATGATGAGAAAAAACTTTCACCCAAAGAGGCCCAGCTGCTGGAGCTTCTTGCCCTTAATCCAAATGCACTGATCAGCAGGGAGATGGCGCTTAAGAAAATATGGGGTAACGATGACTATTTTACAGCAAGAAGCATGGATGTGTATATCACCAAGCTGAGAAAATTTTTATCTGAGGACCCAAAACTGAATATCAAGAACATTCACGGAGCCGGCTTCCAGCTTATCATCACCGAAGGTTGACCTTCAGGCTGTCGCCGTTAAACTGAAGTGGCAGCAGATCCCTAACTGACTCAATTATTCTTATCTTATTTTTACCGCCCAAAATTATCCTGATATTTTTCCCGTTCCTGTATTCCTCCTCAGCGATCACCTGCCTGCAACTGCCGCAGGGAGATATAGGTTCACCGGAATGCTCTTTTTCAGTATATGCTGCGATAGCCAGGGCTATTGGCCGGTCTCCCGGATAATTCGAAGAAGCGTTTGACAGTGCTGCTCTTTCTGCACAAATACCTGAAGGGAATGCAACATTTTCAACATTTGCGCCTGTTATTATTTTCCCACTCTCCAGCCTCACTGCAGCACCAACCATGAATTTGGAATAGGGAGCATAGGCATTTGAAGCGACTTTCCTTGCTGAGCTTAACAATTCAAGATCAGAGGGATCGAGTTCTTCATCCTTGTCGAATTCTTTATAAGTGAACGATATATTTTTGTCTGTTTTCATAACACTCTTATTTCGTTTAGGTTACAAAGATAGAAAAAGTTTGGAGTGCCTAAAGTTTTTATTCCTTAACTCTAGGTACTCTAGGCACTCTAGGCACTTTTTACTATTTTTGCCGTAAAAAAGTCGTTATTAGAAAGATAAGTATAAATAAAAGGAGATTCCTCATTTCTCCGCCATTCGGAATGACATGGGATTTTGTTGGAGATGGGGAGAGGGAAAGCGGAATTTCCAGGGAATTCCGCTTTCCCTCTCCCAGTTACTCCAAGAATTATGTCATTCCGAGCGGCAGCGAGGAATCTCCAAAATTATCAGGAACATAATAAAGGTATTTTTGAATGAAAAAAGAAGGGATCTTATTCTTACTAACTTTGCTTATTCTCCTTAATTCCTGCAGGTCATCACGAACTGCAGTCACTACATCCTATGGAGAACCAAATGCTGCAGCCTATATTGAGAAGTACAGGGACCTGGCTGTAAATGAGATGAAGAGGACAGGAATACCTGCCAGCATCACCCTTGCACAGGGTATGATCGAATCCGATTTCGGAAGGAGCACTCTTTCACGTGAAGCAAACAACCATTTCGGAATAAAATGCCACGATGACTGGACAGGACCGACTATACGACATAACGATGACAGAAGAAATGAGTGTTTCAGGAAATATGCACGCCCTGAAGACTCCTTCTATGATCATTCAGACTTTCTTAAATCAACAACCCGCTACAGTTTTCTCTTCGACCTGTCTTCATCAGACTACAAAGCATGGGCAAGGGGACTGAAGAAAGCCGGCTATGCTACCAATCCCGATTATGCAAATATGCTTATCAGGAAGATTGAAGAGAACAATTTATATTATTACGACAGGGGGTTCTTAACACCTGAAAAAACTGTTACAGAGTCAGTTCCCGCAAAGCCCGACAGTTTAAAACCAGTTGTTGAGGAACCTCAAGCTGAGGTTCCTGTAAGCAATGTCACTGCTGTGGTTCAGTCGCGGGTTCCGAGAATTATGGAGAATAACCGGATACAATATATTATTGTAAAAGAGGGTGAGACGATTGAATCCATCGAAAAAGATTTTGAACTTCTCAAATGGGAAATTACACGGTACAATGAGCTTGACAGTGATTTTACACCGGCATCCGGGCAGATTCTTTACCTCCAGCCTAAGCGGGACAGGGCAGAGCCGGGCAAAGAGATCCATATTACGGCTCAAGGAGAGACTCTGTACACCATATCGCAGATCTATGGTGTGAAGCTTAAAAAGCTATATGAGTACAACTTGATGGTGGAAGGAGAAGAGCTTGTCCCCGGACAGAAGATATGGCTCAGGACGATCAAGCCGGTCAATCAGCAGAGATAGTGTAGTTTGAAATATTGTTTCCCCGGAGGAATTCGACGGTATTCATCCTGTTCTTACCCTCCAGCTGAAGAGAAATGATATTTATAAATCCGTTTTTGCACGCGACCTTAATAAAATGTTTCCCGTCGGAGATAATAAATCCGGGTTTCAGCATATGAGTTCCGCTTTCAGGAAGACTTTCCAGTATTTTTAGCGAGAGCTTTACGTCTCCCGTCCTTAAAAATGATTTTGCACCCGGGGTTGGCGCAAGCCCTCTTATGAAATTATGAATTGTGACAGGTTCATTATTCCAGTCAATAATACAATCCTCAGGGAATATCTTCGGAGCTTCATTGGGGACCTCTCCAGGTTTCAGGAATTTTGACTGAGGCTGAGGTTTTATGCTGTCTTCAGTAACAGCAGCAAGAGTTCTGATTACTAATCTGGCTCCGAGTTTCATCAGTTTGTCATGAAGATCTCCCGCATTTTCAAAAGGAAAGATCTGAATGCCTTCGCGCAATAAAATATTTCCGGTATCAATCTTGTCGTCGATGAAGAATGTAGTTACACCGGTAAGCGTTTCCCCATTCATTATAGCCCTGTTGATGGGGGCTGCTCCCCGGTAATGTGGAAGCAGTGAGGCATGAAGGTTGATGGTACCGATTGCCGGCATTTTCCAGATAACCTCCGGGAGCATCCTGAAAGCAACCACAATAAAAAAATCGGCATTCATCTTCCTGAGCGAATTTGCAAATTCAGGCTCTTTCAGATTCTCAGGCTGCATTATCGGAAGGGAGCTGTATTCGGCAAATAC
>JAPLDY010000234.1 GCA_026391595.1 Bacteroidia bacterium | reverse complement strand
CAGGCATTACAATCCCCTTTCCGGATCTCCTGTAAGCTGCAATAACCATATCGGTAATCTCAGGCTTAATCATAGGCTGGTCACCCTGAAACACCAGTGCAGCTTCGAAATTGGGTGGCAGAAACCTGAATCCGCATTTCACCGAGGAGAGCATTCCCTCTTTGTAATCTGCATTATAACAATGTTTTACCGGCCCATTACCTGTACCCTTTTGTATTTCATCGTTTTCGGCCCCCAGTACCACAACAGTTTCATCAACCTGTGAGTTTATCACATTTTCAATTACCTGCTCAATGATCGTCGTTCCCCTGAAAGGTAAAAGCATTTTTGGGAATCTCATTCGTTTTGATTCCCCGGCTGCAAGTATAATTGCCCAGATATGGTTCATTCTTATTTTCCCCCTTTGAAGAGCCTGTCCCGCGAATCCGCCAATCGGCGGAGAAGCGGGAGGGCAGGGAGATGTTTCTTTCATGTCTTAACACCCCCCAAGCCCCCCTCAAGGGGGGATTTTTGCAAATTTCTATTATAATTTTTAACCAGTATCAATTCTGCTGCGATGCTTATTGCAATTTCTTCCACCGTTTTAGATTTAATATCGAGCCCGATTGGAGTATGAATTCCGTTCCATTGCTCTTCAGAGGCCCATTGTTTTTCAATGAACTCAGCCTTTATCCTGGAAACTTTTTCTTTGCTGCCTATCATCCCGACATAAGCAGCTCCTGATCCAATACAAGGCTTCAATGCCTGGGCATCATCCTTATGTCCCCTGGTAACGATCACGATATAAGTATCTGAAACCATATTAATCTCAGACATCGTTTTTCCAATGTCCTTCATTATGATATGATCTGCATCCGGAAGGTTTTCAGTATTTGCAAATTCGCTCCGATCATCGATGACAGTGACCTCAAAATCAAGCATCCTGCCAAGATGCGACAGAGCTTTACCTATATGTCCGGCCCCTGCAATTACAAGTACGGGTAACGGAAATACCGGCTCAAGAAAGAAAAGAGATACCCGGCTCCCGCTTTTCAAATGACCTTATTATTTCTTTAAACACAGGGAAATTAGTACCAGGATTTGCATCGATCAGGATCTCAATTTCACCAACGCATATTGATGCTTCCTTTTGAGAAATATCATTATTGAGCAAAAGATGAAGTAATGTAGATTTGTGTGAAACAGAGCATTGTTTTGCAGCATCCTGTACCTTTCCCTCAACTACTCCGCCACCAACTGTCCCTGATATAAGCCTGCCGTTTTTAAAAATTGCTGAGCTCCCGGGTTTCTGAGGTGTTGAGCCAATAGTTCCTGTCACAGTTGCCAGGACAATGGAGGAACCAGCATCCTGCATTTCAAGTAATTCCAGGTAAATGTTTCTCATGGTCCCCAAAACAAGTTTACTTTTAACAAATATATTAAAAACGGCGAATTATCATAATTTTACATGATAAGTAAAAGCTTCCTTTAAGAAAAATTAACTGACATGAAAAAAGTGATCATAAGGACTCTTACATTGTTTTTGACAATTGCTTCGATCTTCCTGGGATGCCAGTCTCCGACAGAAACCAGCAAGAAGGCTGAAAACAATGAATGGTTGATAGAAATGACAATCTCAGAACTGCAGCAAGGTTACAGGGATGAAAAATATTCAATAACTGATGTGGTCTCAGCATATCTGGACCGCATAATCGCAATAGATATAAATGGACCGTCGCTTAATTCGGTAATAAAGATTAATCCCGATGCAATGAAGATAGCCGGGGAGCTCGACAGGGAAATGGCCGAAGGTAAGATCAGGGGGCCACTTCATGGAGTACCGGTGATACTGAAGGATAACATTAATACTGAAGATAATATGCCAACAACGGCTGGCGCTACAGCCCTCAGGGATTCCTATGCAGCTACCGACAGTTATATCGCCGGGAAACTCAGGGAGGCAGGAGCCGTTATAATTGCCAAAGCAAATCTGAGCGAATGGGCAAATTTCCGTGCATCCCTCTCTTCGAGCGGATGGAGCGGTGTCGGAGGCCAGACCAGAAATCCATATGTCCTCGACAGGAATCCTTGCGGATCCAGCTCCGGTTCAGGAGTTGCAGTTTCAGCGAATCTTTGTATGGTGGCAATAGGAACAGAAACCGATGGTTCGATAGTATGTCCCTCCAATAATAACGGTATCGTCGGTATTAAACCTACTGTCGGACTGCTAAGCCGTTCAGGTATCATACCTATCTCATTCACACAGGATACTCCCGGCCCCATGTCCCGTACAGTTGAAGATGCAGCTATTTGCCTGGGCGCTATGACAGGTATGGATCCAAATGATTTGAAGACACTTTCATCTGATGGCAAATATCTTACGGACTATACAAAATTCCTGAAAGCCGGCGGACTGAAAGGGAAAAGGATCGGGATAGTTAAAAATTCAGGCGGATATTCTGATAAAATCGATACTTTAATGGTCCAGGCAATTAAAAAGATGGCATCACTTGGAGCAGAGCTGGTAGAGGTTGAAGCTCCGGCCGCCAAGGAATATTCAGATGCAGAATTTCAGGTACTGCTTTACGAATTTAAAGACGGACTGAACAAATACCTTGGAGGACTTGGAGAAAACGCAACTGTCAAGAATCTTAAGGAGCTGATTGAATTCAATAAGAAAGACAGCATTGAGTTAAGATATTTCGATCAGAAGATACTCATAGAATCCGAAAAAAAGGGTGATCTCAATTCTGCTGAATATCTGGGAGCGCTGGAAAAGAGTCAAAATGTAACAGGGAAAGAGTTTATCGATAAGACAATGAATGTTAACAGACTTGATGCGCTTATCGCTCCGACAGGGTCACCTGCCTGGAAAACCGATCTTATTAACGGCGACCATCATATCGGTGAAAGTTCTTCTCTTGCTGCAATTCCCGGGTACCCTGCAATTACAGTTCCGATGGGATTTATCGATGATCTGCCGGTAGGAATCACATTTTTTGGAAAGGCCTGGAGCGAACCTGTCTTAATTGAAATTGCCTACTCTTATGAGCAGGCAACAAGGCATAGAAAAGCGCCGGGTTATATGGTGACTGATTAATTTTAAAATATAAGGAGGCCATCAGCCAGCTGGCTGATAGTCTCCTTATTGTTTTTCACTTATCCTCTACACTAAACTTATCTGACTCGTCTTTAACTTTTGAAGCTTTCTTGAATTCTTTTATGCCCGTGCCAATACCCTTCATCAGTTCAGGTATCTTTCGTGCACCAAAAAGCAGAACCACAACAGCCAGAATAAGAAGGATCTCGGTAATTCCAAAATTTGCCATCTTCTCTTTTTATAAACGATTGATAAAGTTATACATAGTGAAGATAAAAAGCAAATTAAACCTCTTCAGGTACTACAAATGGTTTGCGGGGTGGACGTGTAAGATATTTGTCTGCCTCCTTGTCTTTTACAAATTTCTCAGTTTCAGGATTAAAGTACAACGTACGGCCTGTACGGTATGCGATATTCCCGAGATGAGCAAGGCCTGATGCAAGATGTGCAGTCTCTACCGGTGCATTAAGTATCGACTTATCGTGAGCTCTCACGGCCTTAATGAAGTTGGCATAATGATCGCCACCTTCACGTCTGGCAGGACCTGGTTTCTTGCTTCTTCCAAGAAATGATTCATACCTGTCGTAATTGTAAACTACCAGGTAGCCTTCGCTGCCATAGAAAATATTGCCTACGTCAACACCGTTCTCCTGGTTTGTCAGCCATGGTCGAACCTCGAATTCAATTATCTTCTTCTCTTTAGGATAGTAATATGTCGTTGCAAGAACTTCAGGTGTCTGCTTAGCATCATCGAAGAGGAACTTGCCACCGCCTGCCGTTATAATTTCAGGAAGGCCTACATTCAAACCCCACATGCAGAGGTCTGTCTCATGTATACCCTGATTTCCTACATCACCACACCCATAGTTCCACTGCCAGTGCCAGTTATAATGAACCCAGTCTTCAGAGTATGGAAGCATGGCTGCCGGACCTGTCCACAGATCATAATCCAGACCTTGCGGAATTGTACCCGGGCCTTTTTTCCCTATATCGTCCCTGGTGCGAAACACCAGACCCCTTGCCATATACACGTTGCCTATCAGCCCGTCGCGGAGGTGTTGTATGGCTTCCTGGACAGCTACTGAACTGCTCAGCTGTACGCCGTGCTGAACAATACGGTCATATTTCTTTGCAGCTTCAACCATTTTGCGACCTTCATGGATATTATGTGAGCCTGGTTTCTCGACATATACATCCTTTCCTGCCTGGCAAGCCCATATCGTCGCCAGAGAGTGCCAGTGATTTGGCGTGGCTACACTCACTGCATCGATCGATTTGTCCTCGAACACCTTGCGCAGATCTTGCTGCTGGATAACCTTTTTCCCATATTTCTTCTCAAATTCATCGGAGCGCTTGCCAAGTACATTCAGATCGGGATCGCAAAGGCAAACCACTTCTGCATCTGGTTGTGACATAAATCCACCAATATGGCTTGTTCCACGACCGTTGACACCAAGCACGGCAATCCTAACCTTGTCGGCTGAGCCAAAGGAACTGGCAGAAATAATCGTCGGCATGGTTAAAAGCGCGGCTGCACCCGCTGACTTCTTGACGAAGTCTCTTCTTGTTTCTTTAATTTTTTCTTTCATAGATTATATTGGTTAATATATTGCTACAGGAATGACGAGGTAAGATAACAAATTAATCAAATTGATATAATACCTGTGTTTTGATAAAAGCTTTATTAAGTTTTTTTAACCTTTATAATACGCGTTTGCACTTATTAAATAAGCACCTTTTTCATTTATCTTTGGTTCTTCAAAAATTCGAAATCATCAGTGAGTACGATAACGTTTAATCAGCTTACAGGCATCTCAGACAGGAAAACCATGATCTGGTTTTTTGCAGGAGGAGAAACAAGGAACAATAAATTCAATGTTTTCACCGGATCCTTCATAAGGCTCATGAAAGAGATAATGGAAGACAAGTTCGATTTTATTAAAGGAGTCTATTTTAAAACCAACATGATGAATGTTGCATGGGCTCTTAATAATTCACAAAAACCAATCAGAAATCCGGATCATAACAGGATCATTGAAGTAGCATTCAGCCAGCTTATATCTAATGGGTACACACCTGATACACAATTAATTATTGTATCCTCCAGTTCTGGCAGCGTGGTAGCAGCACAGACTGCCTGCTACCTTGCCGGGAAGAACAGGGAAAGACTCATATTTAAAAGACCTTTTCACCTTGCCCTTGGAGCGAGCATGATTTCAACTGAATCGGATCTCTTCAGGCAGCTTAAGTCTTACCAGGAGAAAGGTCACCTTGGCATGTTGATTTACGATGAGCTGCAGGATGAAGGAGACAACTCAACAGGAGTTGGAAGCACTTCGAGGTTTAAAGCATGGACAAATGCAGCTGGACTTATGCTTCCATGGCTATCAAGGAGATACAATAAACCGTCATTCCTTAATATACATCCTGTAAAAGGACATTTGCATCGCAGAAGATCGCAGACAGTAAGAAAAGCGCTTGATTTTATTGATATGTTGCTTGTAGAGAGAAACCTTGCAGGGGATTTCTACAAAGAGAAAGCGAAAAAGGTGATTGATTTATATAAGGACGCTGGAAGCGTCAAAGTCTAATTTCCAAAGTTACATCTGTGGAAAACTTCCAGTAAAATGATTACAACACCGGAGGTGTTGAAGAATATTACTAAACTTCAACCCATTCCGGGGTTGAAATATTTGCTGCATTTTACCCCGGATGTCACCCGGGATATTGGACTTAAATGCCTCCGGCATTTATTTTATCATCATATCCAGCAGCATCTCATCCCCCATATAAGCCACCAGATTATCATTCTTATTCAGCAGACCCACTCCGGCAGGTGTACCGGTAAAGATCAGATCGCCGGTCTTCAGTGTGAAATACTTCGAAACATAAGCTACTATCTCATTGATACTGAATATCATATCGGACGTATTTCCCTGCTGGACAATCTTTTCATTTATCTCAAGCCTGAACTTAATACTATTCATATCAGGGATTGATGTTACAGGGATAAACCGTCCCAGCGGTGCGGCGCCGTCAAAGCATTTTGATAATTCCCAGGGCAGGCCTGCAGCTGAGTTCCGGTTCTGAATGTCGCGCGCGGTGATGTCGATGCCAAGTGTCAGCTCATCGTAATAACGGTTGGCAAATTTTGCAGAGATACCCTTCCCCAGTTTGCTGATCTTGATGACAACTTCAACCTCATAATGGATCATGGTTGAAAAGCCCGGCAGGAAAAATGGCTTGTTATTTTTAAGTATTGAAGAATCGGGTTTAAGGAAGACCACCGGCTCCTGAGGAAGAGGCCTTGCCAGTTCCATTGCATGTTTCCTGTAATTGAGACCTATGCAGATTATCTTCATGTCACCCTTTTTTGTTCCCGAAAGATCTCACTTTGATCTCTGTCAGAACTTTCTTGGTATAAAGAGGGAAGTCGCCGTTCATCATCCAGGCATAATAGGAAGGTTCTTCCCGGAGAACAGTCTCAACGGATCTTCCCTTATGTTTGCCGAAGTTGAATATCTCGATGCCGTTCTCATCAAGGATTATCCGTCCGGCAAAATCGGCACTATTATTAAATGAGCTGAAGGTTGCTAGTTTCTCGATATCATTCTCAAGATCCGGATACATGTCGAGCTGGGATTTCAGCACTTCGTATGTTGCTGCAGTATCGGCATCTGCGCTATGCGCATTTTTAAGCTCCTTTTTACAGTAGAATTGGTAAGCTGCGGCCAGCGTGCGCTGTTCTTTCTTATGAAATATCACCTGGACATCCACATACCTTCTTTTCCTGAAATTAAAATCATTATTTGTGCGAAGGAACTCTTCAGCCAGTACCGGAATGTCGAACTTGATGGCGTTATAGCCTGCAAGGTCGCAACCCTCAAGAAATGCAGCCAGATTCTTTGCTATTTCCCTGAATGCAGGTGCATCAGCCACATCGGCATCGGATATTCCATGCAAAGCAGTGACCTTTGGCGGTATGGGCATTTCAGGATTGACCCTCGAAGTCATCCATTGTTCTTTTCCGGTTGGACTTATCTTCAGAAAGGAGATCTCTACAATACGGTCATTCGAAATATTCAGACCTGTCGTTTCGAGATCAAGAAAGACAATAGGACGTTTTAGCTTAAGTTCCAATGTCAGGCATTTATCATCATCGGCATAAGGAGCATAAGAAGATCCTCAGCCTCATTTTCCGATTCAGCAGGCAGGAAAAGCCCTGCCCTTGTAGGATCAGCAAGTTCGATCATGACATCCTGTGAATTTATGTTTGCAAGTATCTCAAGAAGGAAGACTGACTTGAAGCCTATTTCGATCTCTTCACCCTCGTACTGGCATTTAATCCTCTCGTAGGCAGAAATAGAAAAATCGATATCCTGCGCCGAAACCATAACCTGGTTACCCTTGAGCTGAAGCTTAACGAGATTGCTGGCCTGGTTGGAGAAAACGGAGACTCTCTTCAGGGTGTTGTAAAACTCAACCCTGTCGATAGTGATCTTCCGCGGATTATTCTTAGGGATTACGGAATTATAATTTGGGTAATTACCTTCAACGAGGCGGCAAACCACCTTATAATCGTTCAGATTAAAAAATGCATTCTTATCGTCGAACTCAACCTTGAAAGGACCCTCTTCCCTTGGAAGAATGTTCCTCAGAAGCGATGCCGGCTTTTTCGGAAGTATAAATGATGCGTTATCGTCGGCATGAGCGTCGCTTCTCTGGTATCTAACCAGCTTATGGGCATCGGAGGCCACAAATGTGATCTTGTCAGTTGATGCCTCAATGAAGATCCCTCCCATCACGGGACGGAGCTCATCGTCTGCAGTCGCAAAAAGTGTTTTGCTTATCCCGGCAAGCATTATATCGGCATTTATGTTGAATGAGAACTTCTTATCCTTTTTGATTGCGGGAAGAGCCGGAAAATCCACTCCATTTTGTCCGACAACATTGAACTTACCATTTTCAGAGCTGATGACAACTGCCATCGTATCTATATTGATATCAAAGGTCAAAGGTTGCGAAGAGAACTCCTTCAGAGTGTCAAGCAGTATCCTTGCCGGGAGGGCTATCATCCCGTCGCCCTGAGTGTTCTCCAGCTTCATTCTGGTTATCAGCGTTGATTCAAGATCGGAAGCAGTTATCTCCAGATCATTTCCGCTGAGATTAAATAAAAAATTATCAAGAATAGGAAGTGTATTCTTCGAGCTGATTACCCTGCTGATGGCCTGCAGATGACCAAGAAGCTCAGTACTGGACACTACAAATTTCATATCGATATCGGTTTAAGTTGAATTCTGAGTTTTATAATTTATCTATTTCATTGTTAATGAATAAATTAATCCGACAAATAGGATCAATTCCCAATTATCAATATTACAAAAAAAAAATTATCCTTCAAATAAAAATTATTCGGTAAAGAAATAGGACCTCTTCTTTAGCAGAGGGTCAATATCAAAATATCTCATTACAAACAGATCCTCCCTCTCTCCGGTTTTACCCCACAGCCTGTCGCTGTCCTTTCCGCCAGTTTTCTTGTCCGCCTTCTCCCACAGTGTAAGCTCTGTTTCCGCGCCATCAGGTTTTATTACTTTGATCCTGTACATCGGGCTCCCCGATTTTATACTGTCGCTTTCAGATGGAGAAAGATCAAGAGCCCATCTCTCAAAAGGTACAAGGGTGAAGTAAGAGATATAACGCCGTACACGTGATGAATCCCATCCCGGATGGCCGGCACTGTCATCCGCAAGAGTGTAAACTTTGTTCCTGCCTCGTATTGTAAAAGAAGAAGCAGGATCAGCAATATTTTCAAATGTAACGGATGCTATCTCTGAAGGAAGAAGATTAAAGACCATATATGGCAGCCAGAAGAATTCATTCATCGTAAATCCGGAACCTATATCACCCTCATATCCCGGTACAAATACGATAAATGGCTTTGACTTCTCACTGATTTTCATGATATTACCATAAATATTCGACTCCGTCTTATAAACCAGAAAGGATCCAAGAAGCTTAGCGCTTTCATACACCTTTACCTTAACCGGATCAATATTCTTGTTCGCGATCTCCCCTTCAAAGAGATCAGATGACACAGGCGATTTGATCTTCATTTCTGTAAGGATACGCTCCATAAATGCGATTCCGCTCCTTCTCGCTTCCTTTTTGCCATTCACAATCCAGGTACTCCCTTTTTTTTCAAGCAGAAGCTTTTCTCCCTTCCCCGATAATTCTATGCGGGTGATCTCTTTCTGCGGCACTGAAGCAAACGAGGTCTGGTCTTTTCCGAAAGGTGCTCTGCTCCTGAAAAGAAGAACAACTATCAGAATGGCGATCAGCAGAACTGCCAGCGAAATGTTTCTGGAAACTAATTTATCCAATGTCAAGATCTTGTATATTTCATTCTCCTGAAGAAGCCGAAAATTAATCCTGCCAGTATCACTAAAATAACCGGACCGGCGACATTAATAAGCTGCCAGACTGCTTTTGAGGCTTTAACTCTTTGTTTGTCAAGAAGCCTCAGCTTGACCTCCCTCGATCTCAGCTGCATAAGTCCGTTATCGTCGACAAGATAATTTATACAATTGACCAGAAAATCCCTGTTGCCTAACAACTGGCCGGTGTACCTGTCTTTGCTCAGCGGGAAGAAGCCTGATGAAGAACCCAATCGTTGAACGTCATTCCTTATTATGTCTCCATCAGCAACTACTATCATCTTTGTTATGGTGCTTTCTTTCTTTAATGTAAGACCCTGACCGGTGACAAGGCTGCCTGTCATCCTGTTCCTGAAGGCTGATGGAAAGACTCCTTCCAATAATAGAGCCACCGGGAGGCACGATTTGCCGAAATCTTTTTTATCGGGTATAAGCTCAGCCTCTTTAAGTCTTATTCGAAGAGGAGGTGATAGAGTCCGGGAAGATTCGGATGTAGCAAGAAGTACAGTTTTCTTTATTGCTGGGTCAAGACCTACAGTATCAATAGTATTAACAAACATACCTTTGACCTTGTTCAGGTTCCTGGTTACAGGATGGTCACTCTTCGGATCCAGACGCGGATAATAAAACCATTGAGCAGGTACGATCTGAGTGTCTTCCGGTCCTGTGAGAACCTTTAGCGGAATGATCATACAATCCAAATCCTGCACAATTTCCGGATTTACTCTTACACCATATCTGAACAGTTGATCTTCGATATTCAGCGGGTAATAAAGTCCTACCGTTTCACCATTATTAGCCAGTGAATCGGAATTGACTGCGACCTCTTCAAAAATCCATAAAACCTTGCCACCGTTCATGATATACTGGTCAATTACCAATTTGTCGGATTCGCTGAATTCGCTTTCAGGTCCGGCAACAATGATTGCAGCATAACGATCAAGTATCCCCTGCCTGCCGTTGATGGATCCCCTGTCGATTGTAAAATATTTCGCAAGGCTCCTTGTAATATCGGCTACCTCAATTTCCGGGATCTCGCTCTGACCTTCAAGAAATGCCACTCTGTATATAGTATCTGAAGTGATTGTGGCAATAGTCTGTATCATCTCATATTCAAGGCCTTCCACTGAATGAAGTATATTCTGTTCGGTTGAAGCGGCCTCATTTTTCTTAAGAAAGTCGAGCGGTATCTCAGCGCCATTATAATTGACGATCATTCCGGGGAAGATCATTTTCTTGCTTGAACCACCCTCTTCGTCGTTTTCCATAACATTTATCGGACTCAGACCTTTATTAACGAGCTCCGAATATTGGGCTTCCCGTTGTTGAGCATTAGCTGCATCTGCAGGATTGATGAACTCATAATCGATCCGTCTCCCTGATTCGACCCTGAATTCCTCGAGCATCTCCTGTACCGATCTTTTTAGTCTCCTGACCGGTATCGGCATCTCGCCGTCGAGATAGACCTGTATATATATATCGTTCTTAAGTCCGTCAAGGATCTTCCTGGTTGGTTCCGACAATGTGTATCTCCTGTCTTCGGTCAGGTCGAGCCTCATCCTTAACAGGACCGAGGCTGAGGCGATAAGTATTACGGCTCCAACTGTCACCGCGAATTGGATCCAGCTTTTAAGTCTGATATTTCCTGTGACTTTTTTTTCAGCCATGATTCAACTCTTTTTCTTCCATTTGCGTGAGAGCAGCACCAGCCTGGTAGCCTCATTGAAAATTACCGAGACCGCAATAAAATAGGTTATATCCCTGATGTCGATCACTCCCCTGCTCATCGATTTGTAGTGTTCATTTATCCCGAGTCCGATCACAAACTGATCGAGTTTCTTAAGGCCCGGGAGATATGCAAATGAATCGAATCCCATGAACAGAATGAAGCAGATAAGGACGGCTAAGATAAATGCAATTACCTGGTTATCAGTAATTGATGATGCAAAGATACCTGCCGAGGCATATATGGCAGCAAGGAAAAAGAGACCTGTAAATGCTCCCCATGTACCTCCCTTGTCAAGGTTTCGAGGAAGAGGAACACCCATGGTGAAAGAAAGAAGAGAGTATCGAGTCCGGCATATCCACTGTCGAAGATATTTAGTTCACCGGGCAGTACCCACATAAAAAGAGAGTTTACAAGCAGGAAGACAATTATTACAATATAACCCGTCAGGCTGCTGAAAAATCCACTGATTTCTTTCCTGAAAATAGCAAGCATACTAAATGATGATTGGCAAAAATAATGAAATTATTGTTGAAACACCCCCCTTCCTGGTGAAACGGGATTCCCCCCTGAAGGGGGGATAAAATCCGAGATCCTGACATTTGTATAATAGAATCCTATTATCTGCCTGTAATCGAACCCTTTAGCTGCCATTTCCATTGCACCCTCCTGGCATAAGCCGACACCATGACCATAACCTCTTCCCTTTAAGATCACAGAATCTCCAACTACAACAACCGAAAAGAATGTCGACCTCAGATTCAGGTCATTCCTTATCTGCTGCAGTGGTAATGAAAAGCTGCCGGTTTTGTAATCTTTTGTCCTGGTCATCTGTGAAAAATTTAACAGTGAGGTGTTGCCGTTAGTGGCATTATAACCTGATTTTCTAAGGTATCCGGTCCAATCGTCAATACTGAACGCTTTTCTCCATCTTGCGTTGCGGGAAGACTGGCAATGAGGATCGGTTACTTTCTTCAAATATGGCTGTGATGTAAGCCAGACATCTTCAGATCGAGAGGTCTCTCCTCCGCAGTTTGAATGAAATGCAGAAATAATAAGAGCTGAGTCAGGTCCAAGGATTACTTCTCCTTTTGTTTCAAGAACAGCCTTTATTATGAGCGAATCGGAGGTCAACCCATTAAAAGCCTGGCAATGTGTGTTGTCACAAAGATTGAAATGGTCGGCAGCATGCTTATTGAAATACCTGTACATATATGTCCTCGCAATAACAGCCTGAGTTTTGAAGTACTCCGGATCCTTACCCGATCCACCTTCAGATTTTACTACTCCGGCAATATACGATTCAATGTCACAATTATTAATAAATATAAGTGTACCCAGGTCAGATAGGCACTTAAGATCGCCGGAATAGTTTTGTCTCAGGGGTACCGTTCCGAAGGTGCGGAGCGAAAAGAGGTCCTTTCCTGATCTGCCTGACAGAAGTAATGAATCGCAAACGAATACTTTTTCGTTCATGATCTTTATAGCAAGCTTCACATTAAATTTTGAAATGACTAACAGTGTGCCCTGTTTTACAGTCCTGGGTGTTCCGTTGAATGAGTTTATTTCATATTCGCCGGTTGTGACTGAAAAAACGGCTGATTCAGGAGTCTGATCCGCAAAGATCCGGATCTTCACCTGGGCTGAAGCTTTGGAAGTAAATAAAATAATTACTGAAAAAACAGCAAAGAGTGTCTTGAATTTGGTATTATTAACTAAGTTATTCATCTCTTTTTTAAGCGCCCATAAAACTAATCGGGATTCTTCAGTTCGTTCTGAACTATATGTCTGGACTTGTGGAAATAACCGGAGATTTCTCTCTGCGCCCGGAATGACATAAGTCTTGGGATCTCTGGGGGAAAGAAGGCGAAACGACTGAGGCGTTTCGCCTTCTTTCCCCTAACCATACAAAAATACCTGTCATTCCGAATTGATCCGCCGAATGGCGGAGAAATGAGGAATCTCCATGCCTTTTATGTTTATTCTCTATTGGAAATTCTGTCATTCTGAGCTGAACGAAGTGAAGCGAAGAATCTTTTTCCATGTATTCAGGTTTTCTTGCTTAATGGTCGATCATATTCCTAAAGGCCCCTTCAATTCCTTAACCATCTCTGCAGCGGTCCTTCCCGAGGCACCTGCAGGACCAAGCTTTTCACATAACAAAGCATAATCTGCTATCATCCTGTCCCTTTTATTTCCTCCCGGCAAAACTGATTTCAGCTCCTTAACCAGATTTTTTTCATTGACTTTATATTGAAGCAGCTCTTTTACAACTTCAGAATTCATGATAAGATTTACGAGTGAAATATATTTTACTTTTATTACCATCCAGCTGATAAGCATGGAAAAGAAATCGCCCTTATAGCAGACAACCTGTGGTACTCCCAGAAGTGCCGCTTCAAGTGTTGTTGTACCGGATTTTACCAATGCGGCTTCGGCAATATAAAGCAACTCATATGTCTTTTCCTTTATAAACGTGACAGGTTCCTTATGTAGTATTTTATGATACAGTTCCTCGGGCAGGTTTTTTACTCCGGCCAGAACGAACTGATAATCAGGAAAATGTCTGACAACTTTGACCATCTGCGGCAAAATACTTTCGACCTCATGCTTCCGGCTTCCTGCAAGCATTACTACTACCGGCCTGCCATCCAACCGGAGTGATTGCAATATTTCTTCCCTCGAAGGCATGGAGGCTTTTCTTCGTTCAATTTCATCGACAAGCGGATTTCCCTGATATTTTACAGGGATATCGTACTTACTGTAAAACTCAGTTTCAAAGGGAAAAATAATGTACATCCTGTCGACATATTTTTTCACTTTCCTTACTCTTCCTTCATTCCAGGCCCAGAATTTAGGAGATATATAATAAAATACCCTGAAACCTGATTTTTTTGCAAACTCTGCTATCCTGAGATTGAATCCGGGATAATCGATAAGGATGATGACATCAGGATTATTACCGGTTATCTGTTGTTTACATAGCGAAAGGTTGCGGGAGATTGTTCCCAGATTCTTCAAAATAACGGTAAAGCCCATGAAGGCTGTTTTCCTGTAATGCATCAGAAGACGGGCTCCTGCGGCTTCCATCAGGTCACCGCCCCAGCACACAATATCCGCATCTTTGTCTGAGGCAAAAAGTTCCTTCACCAGGTTTGAACCGTGAAGATCGCCCGATTGCTCGCCTGCTATAATAAAATACTTCATAAGAATATCTTGATCATAAAGACGAGAGCTGCCCATACTATTGTTATTCCCAGTACTCCGCGCGATGCCCGTAGCATATCGAAATGATTGAAAAGAAGGAAAATAAGTACATCTGTGAAAACGCAAAGGCTTATCATGTGTGTCTCTACCCCTGCTGCTGAAACCCTCCTGAGCCATTCACCCAGACTCGGATCTCCTTTTGAAAATATAAAAATGAAGAATGCAGTGATTACAGGAAGAACCAATCCGGAAACAATTCCGGTCAGCATCTGGTCATATTTCTCAGGGATTGTCATTTGTCAAATCTGCTTTTCAGTTTATCCATATACCAGTAAGCAGTCATATCAACAGATACCGGCATAACTGAGACATAGTTGTTTGCCAGTGCCCATTCATCAGTATCCTGAGCATCGGGTTCATGGTTAACGAAGGAACCTGTGAGCCAGTAATAAGTCTTGCCCATGGGATCTTTCCTCTTTTCAAATTCCTCTTTCCAGTTGCCCTTGGATTGTCTGCATATCTTTATTCCTTTTATTTTATCAGCCTCTACTGCAGGTATATTCACATTCAGGCATATCCCTGCCGGAAGAGACTCTGATAAAAGCTTTTTCATGACAATTCTGATATATTCCTTGCAGACAGAGAAATCTGCAGTCGGTGAAAAACTGTTGAGCGAAAAGCCCACCGAACATATTCCGTAGAGGCATCCTTCCAGAGCAGCGGCCATAGTACCTGAATAAAGAACGCTCACCGATGCATTTGCGCCATGATTTATTCCTGAGACCACAAAGTCAGGCGTTCTGTCAAGCAATTGATTTACAGCCAGTTTTATACTGTCTGTAGGAGTTCCGTTGCAGGCATATATCCTGCGCTTATCAGTTTCCTCCAGAAGCTTGACACGCAGGGGAGTCTTTACCGTTAGAGCCTGCGACATACCTGACTGGCTCTCCATTGTGGAGACCATTACAACTTTGCCGAACTCTTCCATAACCTCAAGCAGTGTCTTCAATCCTGCAGCATACAGGCCATCATCATTAGTAAGCAGGATGAGCTTATCATCTTTTTCAATAACCATAAAAAATCAGTTTGTATGCAAATATAGATAATAAAGGGTAAGGAGAATAAACCGGGGAATGTACTTTATTAAGAATTGTGAACATATATCTTGATGGAACCGCTCCGCGGTACTTGCCACTGGAATCATGCTTTTACTAAAATAATGAAACCGCTCCGCGGTACTTGTTAATGGAATCATGCTTTTACTAAAATTATGTAACCGCTCCATGATTGTGATGAACATTGATATCTTGTATTGCATAATGAACGCCGGAGGTGTTTCATTAATACTAATAAATAGATCTCCAATCCTCTTTTGAACCCCGGAGGGGTTACATAATTAAATCAAATTCTTACTTTTGCTTTTTGTTGTTTAATAAAGACTGAAGACGGAATAAGCATACTTCGGTCTCCAGACTTCTAACGATTGGCATAACTCTTTTATAATATGAAGATCTCTTATAACTGGCTTAAGGATTACCTCGACATCAATATTGAACTGCACAAACTGTCTGTTATCCTCACAGGCATCGGCCTTGAGGTTGAAGCGATGGAAGAGTGGGAATCCGTGAAGGGAGGATTAAAGGGTGTTGTCATTGGTGAAGTCCTGACATGTAAAAAACATCCCGACGCCGATAAGCTTACAGTTACTAGCGTCAATATTGGTACTCCCGAACCTCTTCAAATCGTTTGCGGAGCTCCTAATGTGGCAGCCGGCCAGAAAGTGCCTGTGGCCACTGCAGGAACGATGGTGTACAAAGGCGACGAAAGCCTTGAAATAAAAAAATCGAAGATAAGGGGAGAACTCTCCGAAGGGATGATCTGCGCCGAAGATGA
>JAPLDY010000160.1 GCA_026391595.1 Bacteroidia bacterium | reverse complement strand
GTTACCCGGAATACTCACTCCTGATCATGGCTCCATATCAGAGCCGCTTGCTATTGGAGTTTATGCAGTGCAGAAAGCCGTTGATATCAGGGGGCTTAAGATCGGGATAATTGGATTCGGTCCTATAGGGATGAGTGTCCTGCTGGCTGCAAGGGCCGGGGGTGTCAGTACTGTTTATGTGACCGACAAGATAGATGAGAGGCTGGCAATAGCATCGAATGAAAAAGCATCATATACCGGCAATCCGCTTAAAGAAAATATTGTAGAAAAGATAAAACAGAAAGAGCCTTTGGGACTTGACGTGGTATTTGAATGCTGCGGCCAGCAGGAGGCTATGGATCAGGCAGTTGATATAATGAAACCCGGTGGCAAGATCATGGTGGTGGGAATCCCGGAATTTGCAACATGGTCGTTGAATGTTGAAAATACCCGCCGCCGCGAGATAATGATCCAGTTCATACGCAGACAGGTCGGCTGCACTGCTGCTGCCATCGAAATGATGAACAACGGTACGATCGATACTGTTAATATGATTACACACCGCTTTCCACTGGCGAATACAAAAGAGGCATTCGACCTGGTTGCAGACTACAGGGACGGTGTAATGAAAGCCATGATTGATTTCTGAAGTTATTTCAGCCCCGGAACCATCTTCTTATACCTGAATACCAGAGGCTGCCCGGGAAAAAGCCGCTGCACCACCAGCCTGATCTGGAAGTTATCAGAGTGCCGGAAGTATCAATGCTTCTTGGCAGAAGGCCGGGTTTATCATTCATGACATTGTACATCAGCTCATACTGTTTCACCGAGAAGTTCAGAGATTCATCAATAACCTTCTCAATCGGCTTTTCTTTGATGCATGAGAACATGAACAATGACAATGTCGTCAGGAGTATCAGGTTTTTTTTCATATTTGTTACGTATTTAATTTGTCTAATTTGTTTCAGTGGAGGTCTGTCATGAGATCCCTCACTTCGTTCGGGATGACAAATATTTGTGGGAATTAACAGGGGGGAGATGATTCAGGCGGTTCAGCCGTCTGAATCATCTCCCCCCCTCCCATTTCAAAAGAATTTGTCATTCTGAGCGCAACGAAGTGAAGCGAAGAATCTCCCTGCCGTTTTTGAAATCATTAATTGATAATTCTTACTCATGTTCATTTATACTTTCAAAAGAATGTTTATTCCCAAATATATTGTTTTCAAATTAATTTTCTTTTATCCAAACAGAGCTTTACCCTATTACTTTTATATTTTTGATAAAAATTAATTGCCATGCCAGTATTTTTAGAAAGTAAAACGAAACCTGAGAAGCTCTCTCCTACCTTTGAAAGAAGAATAGCCCATCTTAAAAACATTATGACTGTAGTTTGCGATTTTACTAATGGCCCTGCCCGGGAACCGGATAAGCCCCACAGCCATCCCCATGAGCAGATCACGTATGTTGCTGAAGGTGAGCTGTTTTTCTTTATCAGTGATGAGAAGCATCATCTTACCAAAGGTGATATTTTCACTGTTCCACCTGAAGTTCCTCATTGCATTCAGAATATCAGCGGTTTTGTAAGACTTATTGACAGCTTCAGCCCGATAAGAGAGGATTTCCTCAAAAAAAGCTGATTCCGGAAATTTATCACATTATAGTAAAACATTAAGCCCATGACCCAATTTTTTAAAAACCCAGGAAAAACTCAATTTCGGACCGCGGTTATCCTAATCCTTTGTCTGGCATTAATTTCATGCACAGAAAAAAAGACAGCGATCAGCATTGTATATCCTGACGGTTGGTACAAGGGCAATACACATTCGCATACGAGAATAAGTGATGGGAACGCATCACCTGAATATGTCGTAAACTGGTATCACGAGCATGGATATAACTTTCTTGCCCTTACCGACCATAATAAGTTTGTAAATCCAGACAGTGTGAAGCTTCCCGAAAATGCCAGGAAGGATTTTATCCTGATCCCGGGCATAGAGGTTACCGGGAAGAGGGTAATCCATACAACAGGGCTGAATGTTCATGGTTATATCCATCCGGGGTTTGAATATAACTCCGTAACCGAAGTAATTCAACATCAGATCGATTCGATAATTGCAGGTTCGGGATTGCCTATCCTGAACCATCCCAATTTCAGGTCGGGAGCTCATGCCAGTCAGATCCTTCCGGTTCAGAGACTACATCTGCTGGAATTGTTCAACGGTCACCCCAGTGTCTATAACTGGGGACTTGATGGTGTACATGCATCTGTAGAGACAAAATGGGACTCGTTGCTGACACTCGGACAAAAGTATTATGCTGTTGCTTCTGATGATGCTCACCATTTCGATCAGTTTTTCGCTGAAAGAGCTAATCCGGGAAGAGGTTGGATTATGGTCAGGAGCAGCGAACTTAGCGCCGATTCAATTACGGCTGCCATATCACGGGGTGATTTTTATGCCTCGAACGGAGTTATTCTTAAAACTATTCAGGTAACCGGTAATATCTTCACGGTCGAAGTAGATCCTGATGCTACCACGGAAGAGCTGAAGTCTCCTTACCTTACAGGCAACATCTTACCTGAAGGGAAACCAGGATTTACGGTAGAATATATTGGTTCAAACGGCAGAATATTACAGAAAACTGAGGGTGATTCTGCAAGCTATAGAATTGACAGCAATGAACTTTATATCAGGTGCAGGGTAACTTACTGCCGCAAGCGCTCAGAAAATAAGTACGAAATGTTATATGCATGGACACAACCTGTATTCAAAAAATAAAATTACGGGACACTCTGCTATTACATTATTACAATCTTTCCGCTGAATATCTGATTTCCCAAACTTTTCAGACGATAAAAATAGACCGATCGGACAAAGTTCTGGACATTTATGTTAAACGTATTACTGTATGGTGCGGATCTGTACACCAGCCTTCCGTCCAAATCAAATATTTTTATTTCCTCTATAACGGATCCCGACTCCAAATGGAGAATGTTTTTTACAGGCACCGGAAATACTTTGAGCTCTGTATCAGCCGGATTATCAGGCATAAGTGTACAGACTGACAGGGTATGAACGACAATCACAGTATCCAGCACCGACTCACAGCCTGTTGCCAGATTTTTTGCAACTATCTGGAATTCATTATTCCCCATAACAACCTCAGCATTTCCAAACTGAACAGCTCCGCCGTCACTGACTGAGGCAACAGGTGCCCATAGCGATCTGATTCTGTCCCATACTTTATACTCAGTTCCCTTCTGACTGAAGAGCATGTTCAGTGAGATACTTGCAGGCACACAGACTGGCAATGCTTCAGCAAGTGAGAATTTCAACTTTGGCTGCCTGGTGATGTATGGTGTAGTGTATTGATTTGCTTCATCGAGGCAGAGTATATCGTCGATGGCACCCATGAAATAAAGTGATGAAGGCATCTCTGCAATGCTGGCCGGCAATGAGACTCCGCCAAATGTCCAGTAGCCTGAGAATTTTTCCTTTGAATATGGTCCTGCCGAAGTAATTTCTTCAACTCCGTCGTCGATTTCAAGTGTCATGGCGCCATCATGCTGGATCATTACATAATGCCATTTCCCGTCGTTATATGATGAAGTGCATGAAAGCTCTTTCGGAGTTCCGCCGTTGCTCAGCCGAAAATGAAGCTTCCCGTTATCTGACATGTAAAGGATTGATTCCATTTTTGCCGGGCTCCATGGACTATCAAAGAATCCGGCTATCACTCCTCCTTTTGAAGTTGTTGTCTTAAACCATAGTGCAAGGGTAAAATTATGGGAAATGGTATCATAATCAGACCAGTACATAAACTCATCGACACCCATAAGATATCTTGCTTTCCAGAAATTCCCGAAGCGATCATCTATAGGCTCATAATCCCAGCCAACCATCATTGATTTCTCAGTCACTCCTCCTCCTGTATGATTTTCATAACTGCCGGTGTTGAAAGGACAGTAAAACCTTATTCTGTCTGAAGGAAATGGTAAAGTATCCCCAAGGTCCGCCGGAGGCTTAAGCACCGTGACATCAATAGTGTTTTCGGATTTGACCTTGCAGGCTCCATTAACCGTGTACAGTGAATATGAACCTGACACAGCGGCTGAATAGCTGCTACCCGTCGCTCCCGCGATAAGCAAATCATCAATTGCCCAATTTACGGGATATGTCACGCTATTGTCAAGCTTAAGATTAACTGAACTTCCCTGGCAGAATGAAATTAAGCCAAGGCTTGCAATATGAGCTGTATCTGGGCGGGAGCCCGATCTGACTGTTATTATTTCAGAAGCTGATGTACACCCGTTTTCTGTTATTTCAACATGATAAGCGCCGGTGGAAGAAGGATTGTAATAATAGTAATTTGCGCCATGTACAGATGCTCCGTCCTTAAACCATTGATAATTGCTGTGACCCATTGTTGTCCGTAAGCCCGGCCATGGATCGCCATCGCACATATCAATTTTGCCCCAGTAATCGACTGTAATCGCCGGACACTTACCGGGAAGAACAACCAGAAGTCCATAACCGCCTGATGCACCTTTGCTTCCATCAACAACAATGAAATACTGGGTGCCTGCGATTGCATAGAAATCGTCGGTTGCCAGGGTGTCGGTGAGATCCTGGGCTCTCATGGGTTGCTCACCGGTGTTTTCATTGCAGATTGGAAATACCATTGCATAAAGAACACCCGGACTCTTATCCACGAATGATATCTTCACAATACCATTATACGGGGGAACGAAAGTATGAACTACTTCAGGACCCGTCATTTCCAATCCCATTAAATATTTTTCTACTTTGTTCGTACCGTCCCTCAGGGTATTTCCGTAATGCCATGTTCCTCCGGTAAGGGCAACTGAAGAAGAACAATCGAGTATTCCTGAATCCGGCACAGTGACATAAACCGAATATGTGTTATCATCATCTGTTTCGGGAACAACATTCAACCTGTCGGCAACGAACATAATATAATAATAACCCGGCATCAGGCTGTCAGGCATTGTCAGAATTGAATTGATTACACTGCTTTTCCCCGGATCAAGGTATGGAATTGTTTTATTTCCAAGTAATTTATCAGCACCCTGGTCGAATTTTGAATCGTCAGACAGGTAGTATTCCATAAGGCATGCTGATGCTGAAGTTTTACCTATATTCTTTATGGTTGAAGACAACCTGACATTAGCCTGGAGTGATTGTACATACTTTGGATTTATTGATGCTGAAGTAATATCGAGATCAGCATCCAGAGTAGGGCAGACAGCTTCAATTGTAAAAGTCGGCTCAGTAAAATCCTGACTTTCAACAACAACGTAATATGTCCCGGGGTTGGTGTTATCGATAACCAGTCCGTTTGTACCATAGGTTAAAACTGAATCCTTATTTGCATAGTTCAGCAGGAATGTGTAAACTGAAGCTGACTGGCTGGTTATTTTGATTCTTATTCTGCCGTTGAGTAATGTGGTAAACTTGTAAACCAGTTCTTTACCAAGCGCTGCCGGGTAAATGTTTTTATAATAATTCACATAATTTACTCCCATCGATAAGTCTCCCTGGAGCGGAGTTTTACAGCCAAGGTCAATTGCTGAAGAAAAATTGAGTCCTGTGAAAACTGATGAAGGAATCATACCGACAATAGCCTGCTGACTATTGTTAAAAGTCATTCCGGCAGGATTGAGATTACTTAGATAAAAATAACCATCATATGAGCCTCCCCATCCCCAGTTGACATGGAAATGGTTTGTCTCCTTGTAACCATCAAGAACGAAAGCATGTCCGACGGTGCCATACCCGCTGTAATATACCGGCCGTAAATTCTCCAGTTCGCTCTTTAGAATATTTTCCCATCTCTCTTCAGTATAATAGCTCTTGCTTACTATTAATCCGTTAGCATAGTCGAAATAGGTTCTCATGGCTGTGGCAACTGATCCGGAGGATGCGCCGGAGCTTGAAGGTCCGTAGCCCATGGATACAGATACACCGCAATGGTAAATCAACTTTGCAACGGCTGAATTCCCGCTGGTGTTGGACATCGCCGCATAGTCATAGGTACCGCTGGAAAAATCTGCACAGAGTTCTCCATAGCGGCCTGTTGTGTAGCATTTGCTGCCTGTCCCTGTAACAGGGTACTCCCTGTATCTTATCACCTGAGCCATTGCGGTTGCAACACAGCCCGTTAGCGCTCTGCCGCAGGGACCGCTGGCGTCGACAGGACACATGGCATTGTATCCGCACCCCTGACTCCATTTTGTAACAAGAAGAGGCAGGACATCCTTGTTTCCGTACAATCCGGGATCTTCGCCGTTTTCAAGCTTCTTCCACATTGCCGAAATTGCCGGTGTGGCTTCAAGGTTGTAATCGCGCACATATCGGATCTGGTCCAACCAGCTGTTAATCATATCCTTAAATGCAGGAGGCCACTCCGAACCGCTGACAGAAAGTGTTCCTGATTCACCCCAGCCCAGCAACGGATAAGTCCTTTTATCTGCTGAAATGATCATGAAGCTGCCTTTGCTTTCCAGGAAGAGATAGAGAGCTGCTTCATGTTTATTATCATTAATCGCTGAATCTCCGACGATAGTGCCTGCAACCCCTCCCTTGCAGATAGATGAAAAGGTTTTTTCGGCTATCTTTTTGGCATCAGCCTTAGTGACAGGCTGACTGTACGAAACAGAGGTGATGACCAAAAATCCTGTAAGAAGAAGACAGAGGAACCTCATTTTCATGAAGGCGCAGTATTAGGAGGAATAGTTACATACCAGACAGAACACTTTATTTAGACTAAAAAGAGCCATAAAATGTTGCTTCTGCGAATTAAAGTTTCATTCGCAGAGATGAATCATTTTATACCGATTTCACCTGAGAGAAGAATATCTTCTGAACTTCTGCCGATCCCCAGGCGAACCTTGCCTGATTCAAGCGTCCATTTACCGGTATTTGTATCCCAGTACGTCAGGTCATCTGCCTTCAGGGAAATTGAAACATTCTTTGTTTCGCCTTTCTTTATGAATACTCTGGTAAAGCCTTTGAGCGCTTTTGATGGCCGCTCTATCTGAGAGCCTATGAAGGTCGCATAAAGCTGAGCTACTTCATCGCTGTCGTAATTGCCAGTATTCTGAATGTCGAATGTGACATTTATTGTTTCATTATCACCCACGGATTTCTTCGATAGTTTTAATCCGGAATATTTGAATGTTGTGTATGTAAGTCCATGACCGAAGGGAAACAACGGGGGATATTTATTATACATATATGTTCTGCCGTTCCGGATATTGTAATCGAGAATAGGAGGCAGCTGATCTATTGATGTAATCCATGTCTGAACCAGCCTGCCAGCAGGACTAACTTTGCCAAAAACTATATCTGCAACCGCGTTGCCCAGTTCCTGGCTCGACTGACTGACATGCAATATTGAGGGAATATGCTCCTTCGACCAGTTAATTGCATAGGGGAAACTCGATACCAGCACCAGAACTGTATTTGGATTAGCAGCAAAAACCAGCTTTGCAAGATCCTCCTGTTCTAATGTAATTGCCTGTCTATCAACATCTTCACGACCATCGCTCGCTACCTGGTTCTGGCCCCATCCCAATCCGTAGCTGAGCGGATGGTTGCCTACACAAACTATGGCAACATCACACTGCATTGCCGCAATAACCGCAGAGTCGGCCTTATTGCTCTCAGCAAATTTCACAATAACATTCTCCCCGGCTGCATTTTTTATTCCGTTCAGAATTGTGACTTTGTAGGGAGGTGTTCCTGCGTACCAGTCAGAAATAACTTTGTTGGCAGAGGGGCCGATAACAGCAATGGATTTAATTTTTACCCTGTCAACAGGGAGCAGCGAACCCTGGTTTTTCATCAGCACTATCGATTTTTGAGTTGCCTCCCTGGCAAGAACTTTTGCTTCCTGTTTTGTCCATGGAGCTATAGTGTCAGTGATCCCGATATTTGTGTAAGGATTAGCAGGCGCATTGTCGAGCAATCCGAGCTTAAGCAAAACCCGGAGATTGCCATATATTGCCTCATTGATCTGTGCTTCAGTAATAAGCCCCTTTGAAAGAGCCTCCTTCAGAGGTGCCAGGTAATTATCGAGGAATACAGTTATACCTGCTTTTATGCATTCTGCAGCAGCTACATCGAGCGACTGGTAATATGCATGAGTTGTAAGAAGCTGCCTGTAACCGCCTCCATCAGTGCAGATGATACCTCTCAATCCCCAGTCTTTCATTGTCACATTCCGAAGGACAGGGTGAACTGCGCATGGAATGCCATTATATTTATTATAGGCAGTCATGAAGCATTGAGAACCACCGTCGACAACTCCTTTGTAAAATGCATACGAATAGTATTCACGGAAAAGCCTGTCGTCAAAATCGGAGCTGTTAACCGACCTGTTGTTCTCATTGCTGTTTGCAAGAAAATGCTTCATGAGCGAAGCTGTTTTCCAGTATACAGGATCATCACCCTGAAGTCCTTTCACAAAAGCTGCTACAAGTGAACCATTCAGGAACGGATCCTCTCCATAGCACTCCTCTGTCCTGCCCCACCTGATATCCCTTCCCATATCGGCGTTGGGTGCAAATACTATCAAGCCTGCCGTCCCGAATTTCTGATTCTGAGCAAGGTATCTTGCTTCTTCGGCTTCCCAGGTGGCTACCCTCTTAAGCAGATCAGCATCCCATGACTCTGCCAGTCCTATTGATTGAGGAAATGTTGTCGTCGGCGAAGCCTTGGCTCCCCTGACAGCCCAGTTTGCAGGACCGCTGTATGCCAGACCATGCAACCCTTCAATAGTCCTTGTACCCTTGATGCCAAGACGTGGTACCGAAAGTCTTGTTGAGAGACAGGACAGTTTTTCATCAAGGTTCATAAGGGATATCAGGTTACCGATCCTCTCTTTTTCTGAAAGGAGGGTGTCGCTGAAAGGATAATCCTGGGCTGAAGAAACACAACTGCAGAAGGAAATGACTAACAGTACAGGTAGAATCTTTTTCATATGATATGATTGTATTAAAAACCTTGTTTGTTTTCGAGCCTTTCAACTCTTTCATTAAATTTCAAAGCAAGCTCCGGATTTAGTTTTGCGAGCTTTTTCCACTCTTCATCACCATAAACACCAGCCTGAGAATAATCGAAAGGCCTGAATTTTATCTTCTTCAGGACTGCTCGATTTTTGATCCTGAAATCAAAATTTAAGGGATCTGCAAATTGAGGATCTGCAACAATAGAATGAAGGTCCTTACCTTCTTTCTGCCATTCGGAAAATGATTTATCAGCGAACCTTACATCCTTAGTCCTTGTATCATAGTAACAGTTATAATCACATAATAAATTAAATTTATGCCAGTTACTGCTCAATAATGTTCCCTTATCGAAATAAATTATATTATTCGTAAAGAATATTGACCTGTGTTCCTCGATCCTTGTTGCCTGAAGCTGAGCCCTTATATTCAAGGCAAAAATGTTATTCCGGATAATATTCTCTTTCCCATAGTGCTGGTGAAATCCTGAATTCTTGCAGGCATAAACCAGGTTGTTTTCCATTGTTATGCCATAAGATCCTTCATCGGTGTAAAGTCCCCAGCCTCCATAATCATAGGAATAAACATGGTGGATCAGATTGTCCGAAACGATTGTTCCCTCTGAAGCGCCAAGTGTATAAACTCCACCCATATCACACAGCTCACCCCAGCCAAGGTGATGAATATGATTAAACCTTACTATATTCCTTTTTGAAGGACTATATGCATAACCCCATACCCAGCCGACGGAGATACCGGAATATCTCAGATTCGATATTTCATTGTGTGTAAGCTTATTATCGCACGCATGAAAAATAATTATACCTACTGCACATGGGAAGATATGTCCGCCATCGGTAATAATATTATTATCGACTGTGATGTTGTTTGTTATTTCATTAACAGTGGTTCGCAATGTTGTTTCACCGATTTTTACACCTCCTCCTCCAAGATCATGTATATAAGAATGGCATATTTTGCAGTTACTGCATCCTCTTCGTAACCAGAATGCATACAAGCCTGTGTGTGTTATCTCGCAACCGCTGAAAATTATGTTCCTGGCATAATCAAGTGTTATTACTGCTCCTATATTAGATGCAGCCTGCGCCGGCTCGTTGCCGGCTGACGGCGTCCGGTAACCGGCGACCTCAAATATGAGATTTTCAAATCTTATGTTGCTTACAGGTTTATCCGGCGACTCACCGTTTATCCTTATAAATTCCTTCAGGATCGGTGCATGGATCACAGTATTCTGGATCGTTTCTCCCGGAAGCGGTATATAATAAAGGTATCCGGATCTGTCGAGGTACCATTCGCCCGGAGCATCAAGGGCACTTCGGTAATTCTCTATTAGCCAACGTGATTTGCTGTTTATTGGATTCCATGGTTTCATCCCTTCACCAGCAATGAAAAATGCCGGTTGTTCTTTGCTATAACCCAGAATCCGTTTCCTCGTGTTATCCCAGTTGTGGTAAAACACCACGAGTGCATCTTCATAATCCTTATCGGTGAATCCTGCAATATCACTGGCGTCACTGCTGTCAACAAGCACCTTTTGAATTGCGACAGGGGGCACTCTTCCATCACCTTTTTCAGCAATGGTTTCCTCAACGCCCCTGACATAATAGAATCCGTTATTCGGACTTTTTGCCCTTTTTGCCCTACGGCCGTTGACATAAAGCTGCTCAAAATAAGAATCGTAATAAGCAACCTGAGGAACGAATGCCCGCCAGAGACTGTCGTTCACTTTCTCAAATCCGGTCACTTGCACCCCTCCCCTGAAGATTACCTTTGCTCCTTCTTCAGCCTTGAAAACTACAGGAGAAACATCTGTCCCTGCATCGGCCAGGTCAAGAACAAGAGGCTGGAACATTATATATTCGCCTTCCAAAGCAATGATCTCGACAGGATGCTGTGGATTTTCAGCGCGGATTATTCTGGCTATGTCCCGAGCCGCGGGAAGGGAAGCAAGAGGTTTATCGATAGTGCCCGGATTGGAATCGCTGCCTGAGGGCGAGAGATAGATTTTCTGGCCCGGCAGAATTCCGCTTAAACCGAATAAGCATATAATTATCAGATTAGCAGTACGTTGAAAATACATTTCATTGTTGATTGGTTAAATGAAAAGGTATAATTTTTTATGCAGAAATACAACTAATAGGAGTATTTACATACGTTTAAAAGGATTGCTTCGTCCCGCTTCCGCT
>JAPLDY010000265.1 GCA_026391595.1 Bacteroidia bacterium | reverse complement strand
TAATAAATAGCC
Organism: Bacteroidia bacterium; assembly: GCA_026391595.1. GTDB lineage: Bacteria > Bacteroidota > Bacteroidia > Bacteroidales > VadinHA17 > LD21. The sequence goes on along the minus strand of JAPLDY010000265.1, from coordinate 7,390 downwards.
ATTATGTCTAATTCCACAAGTATCATAAGGAATGCTTTACCGGCGAGAATATTGGAGTTATTTATTATCCTGTTAATAACGATCCCTCTGTACTCAAATCCAGGCAACAACGGATTAATCAGACTTGAAAAAAACAAATTCAGAATAGTATTTTCAGACAAGGAGCCGGAACCGCTTAAAATTGCTCTTGAGGCTTTTAAAAAAGATTTTTCCAGGGTAATGGTAGCAGTACCGGAGGTTGTTGAAAAATCAGATAAAAACAACCTGATTCCTGAAATAGTTATTGTCAATCGTTCTTCCGGAGCTCTTGATATTCCGTTAAGAAAAGACAAAGAACCTGATGGATTTGAGTCACATCGTGTGTATGCAGATATGGGATCCAACAAGATATATCTGGTAGGAAATGACACGAGGGGAACTATTTATGCCATCTATACATTTTCCGAAAGATTCCTTGGGGTTCCTCCTTTACATCACTGGAGCTCCTGGGTACCTGAAAGAAAAAATGAGGTAATTGTACCAGGGGGGTGTGATATCTTCTTTAAATCTCCGCAGGTAAGATATAGAAGCATACTTCCCGGCGATCAGGATTTCCTGAATCCGTGGTTGAAGCTCTCTCCTGAAAATGAGAATATCTGGCTTGAGACAGTGCTCAGGCTAAAGCTAAATACTGTTGAAACTTATTCAACAATTAAACCCGGATATAAATTGACTGAGTCCGCCTATCTGATCAATAATTATGGATTAATCATTACATCCCACCATACAAGCGGACTTAATACATCTTTTGGAACATGGGAAGAATACTGGGAAAAGGTCAGAAACACTGAGGCACCGAAATTATTGCTGGCAAACGAATCAGCAATAAAAGATTTCTTCAGGTACAATGCTGAAACGGTTGTAAGGAACGGGATTGAAAACCTTTGGACAGTGGCATTCAGGGGTAGAACAGACCAGCCATTCTGGAGTGTTTTTGAGGATGCCCCGGCAGGTGATAAAGAAAGGGCAGAAGTAATTAACAGAATGCTGAGGATCCAATTAGAGATCATTAAAGAGTTGACAGGAAATCCCAATCCATATGTACGGATTACATTCTACGATGAGGTTGCCTCACTGATGAGTAAAGGATATCTGAAACCTCCGGAGGGGGAGAATATGATCTGGACCTACGTTGCCGCCCGGCGTGATCCATATCCGTATGACGATCTGGTAAATTTTAAGTCGGATAAACCTGTAAAGCTGGGGTACTATATGAACTTTGGATTTGCATCAACAGGAGCTCACATTGCACCTGCTGAAGGCCCCTGGAAAATGGAGTTCAATTACCGGTACATTAATAATAAATCGCCCCTCTATTTTTCGGTGGTGAATGTGGGAAATATAAGAGAATTTGTTTTGGAGCTATCTGCAAATGCAAAAATGTTATGGGATTACAATAGCTACGACTCAGACGACTTTATGATTGATTATTGCACGCAGTATTTTGGCTCAGAACATGCCGGAGAAATAGCCCGGCTCTACAAAGACTTTTACAATTCGTACTGGCAACCTAAGGAAACCATATTTCCGGGAATGCAGCGCCAGTTCCTGTTTCAGGATTTAAGATACGCCAGGGCATTCGACCATATATATCGTGTGTTTTACTCTTCAGGGGAAGCCTTGAATATGAATCCTCTTCGCGAAATAGGTTATGAGAGTGTTCCAGGCCGCACTTTTCGCATCGATAATGAATTTAATAAAAGCCAGAACCAGGTAGATGCCATATTGTATGGAATGGAAAAAACTATTCCCCGGTTTGAGTTGGTTGCAGAGCGTTGCTCAAAAATAAAGGATCAGCTGGATACCGATAAAAGGACTTTTTTTAACGACAATCTCAGGATATACAGCTATTATATGAGTCATTTAAGTAACACATTATACCACTATGTATATGCATACAAACATCAGGGAGAAAAGGAGGTTCTTATTAAAAATCTTGAGTTAGCACATGATGAGGCGGTCGTTGCAAAAGAATATCTAGAAGAAGGAGAGCATGGTATTTTTTCGACCTGGTACTCAAATGCAGAGCCTATGACCAGGACATTTCAGATCGATTCTCTGATCGGAAATTTAATCGCGTTAAAAAAACAGGCCATGAACATGAAGTAGCTATCGCTCGGATCTTACTTTATAAGTAGTTGTTTACTATAAAGCATTGAAGAATATAAATTAATATGACTATCAGTAATCATGAATTAAACTGTCAATTTTTATCATTTATACCCCCATCCCAACCTTCCCCCACGAGGGAAGGAGCTGAAATCAAAGCTTTTCCCCCTTGGGGGAAACGGGAAAGGGGGTCATTTAGAATTAAATGTATGTAGTTGTTTATAAGCATTATAATGTTAGTTGTATTTTAAATATTAACTTTTTATTATTAATTACCGATACTCATTTAAATTAAATTAAAATCAAAACTATGTCATCGAGAAGGAAGTTCATCAAAAACGTTGTTGCCAGTTCAGCGGTTCTGACAATAGGAGGTATAACCTCAGGAATGTCAGCTAAGAATTATCGTAAAATAATTGGATCAAACGATCGGATTAATATTGCAATAATTGGAGTAAACAGTCGCGGCACTAGCATGTCTGGTACTTTTGCCAGGCAAAAAGATGCAAATATCGCCTCCATCTGCGATGTTGACGAAAGAGCTATTCCAAAGGCTATCAAAGCTGCAACTGATGTCAATCCTGCCCTCACACCCGGGTCAGAAAAAGATTGTCGTAGAGTATTGGAAAATAAGGCAATAGATGCTATTTATATTGCTACTCCCGACCATTGGCATGCCCCGCTCACTATCATGGGTTGTCAGGCAGGGAAACATGTTTATGTTGAAAAACCATTAAGCCACAATCCTCACGAAGGTGAGCTTGCTGTTGAGGCTGCTCGCAAATACAACCGTGTGGTACAGATGGGCGCCCAGCGACGTTCAGCACCAATTCTAACGAAGGGAATTGAAGAATTGCACAAAGGGATAATCGGCCGGGTATATATGGCAAAAACATGGTATACCAATGCACGTAAAGCCACATTTCTGAAACCTGCACCAGTTCCGGCCTGGCTCGATTATGAACTTTGGCAGGGACCAGCTCCCCGTATGCCATACAAAGAGGGGCTTATTCATTACAACTGGCACTGGTTCTGGCACTGGGGCACCGGAGAAGCCCTGAATAACGGTACTCATGAAGTTGATGTTGCCCGCTGGGGCCTCGGCGTTGATTTTCCTACCCGTGTCAGCTCACAAGGCGGACGTTATCATTTTACGGACGACTGGGAAACGCCCGATACACAAATAGTTACAATGGAATATCCCGGCCGGGTTTTACTGGTATGGGAAAGCCGAAGCTCAAACGGGCGGAAAATAGAAGGTGCCGACCGCGGGATCATTTTTTATGGTGAAAACGGAAGTCTGGATACGGGCGATGATAGCTATAAAGTATATGACCTTACTGGCAATCTTGTAACCGAAGTAAAATCGGATTCGGCTGAATCGAACAGTTTACAGGGAAGAAATTTAGCCAGCCCAAACCTGATAATGGATAGCCAGCATGTTGCCGATTTTCTCGATGCAATACGAAACAATCGCCGTCCGAACTGCGACGTGGAAACCGGTTATAAAAGTGTAGTTGCAATGCAGTTGGGAAATATTTCCTGGCGCGTTGGCCACGACCTGAAAATCGATCCTGAAAACGGGCACATTATTGATGATCAGAATGCACAGAAATTTTGGAGCAGGACCTATGAAAAAGGGTGGGAACCTAAATTGTAGAATCGCTGGAATTCTGTACTTAAAAATGGAATTTTCAATGTTTCTGAGTTGAGTAAACAATTTAATTAATATGAAACAATTACATAACCTTCTTTTGATCCCTGGCATAATTTCTATTTTAGGATCTGCAGATAAATCTTTGCAATCAGAGGATAGTGCAGGAAAAAAAAGCAACAAACCAGAAACTCAACCCAATGTGATATTTTTTGCAATGGATGACCTGAATGATTGGGTAACTCCTCTGGGTTATAATCAGGCTAAAACACCAAATATTGATCGTTTGGCAAAAGAGGGAGTAGTTTTTACCTATTCACATGCACCAGGTGTTTTCAGTGCGCCATCACGCGCTGCTATTATGACCGGATTATACGCATCAACTACCGGTTGTTATGAAGAAGATCCTTTTCAATTCGATCATCCTGATCTGATCACATTGCAGATGGCCTTTAAACAAGGGGGGTACAGTACTTACGGAGCTGGTAAAATCTATCATCATCGGTCCGGTTTTCTTGATTTAAGAGGCTGGGATAAATATTTCTCGCGCAGCCAGGAGGAAAAAGATATGGGCTGGGAGATGAATAGCTACTATATGAGTGATGCACCACGTCCGAATCCTTTTCCTTATAGTCCTTATTACACTAAAACCGGCAGAGATGGCGGAGCGGCATTGCATCTCGAATGGGGGCCGATAGCTAATGAAAAGGAAGATGATATGGTGGATGCGATCCGTACAAACTGGGCTTGTGATATCCTTAAACAAAAACACGACAAACCTTTCTTCCTTGCGTTGGGTTTGTATTCACCCCACTATCCAAACTATGCTCCGCAGAAGTATTTCGACATGTATAACAGGGATTCAATCCAACTTCCCCCTTATAATGCTGATGACCTGGAAGATCTTCCGGAAAGAATCCGTAAAAACATGATCAACCGGTCTAAAGAGCATAATGAACTCGAGCAATTGGGAGCATTAAAGGATGCAGTGATTGGTTATCTTGCTGCAACCTCTTTTGCCGATGCAATGCTTGGGCGTGTTTTGGATGCTCTGGAGGAAAGTCCTGATAAAGACAACACTATTATTGTCTTTTGGAGCGACCAGGGCTTTCACCATGGAGAAAAAATGCACTGGGGCAAACATACTCTCTGGCAACGTACTTCGCATGTCCCGTTTATCTGGGCAGGGAAAGGGATTCCTAAGAATAAAAAAGTAAATACATCGGTTAGTCTGATCGATATGTACCCGACTTTCATTGAGCTTTGTGATTTACCTGAAGTTAAGCACCTTGAGGGTATATCGCTGGTACCTTCGTTGAGGAAACCATCCGGTTCAAAAGACAGGAATGTCTTTCTTCCAAGTAATGAAAAGGGCAGCTATGCGGTAATAAACACGAACTGGAGGTATATATCTTACTTCGATGGGGGTGAAGAGTTATACAATGTGAAGGAAGATCCCAATGAGTGGAACAATCTGGCAGGGGAAGAAAAATATCGACCAATCATGCAGGAAATGCAAAAATCGGCCCCTAAGGTATTTGCACCCGGAGTTACGCCAAAAAATGAGTTGAAGCTTATTATTGAAGGAGATTCATTTCATTGGGAAAAGAAGAAGAATTAGTCACCCATGGGTTTTTTAAAATTATATGAGTATCAGGAATGAATAATAATTGATTAAGAATTATGAGATTACTTATTGTGAATTCAAATGAAATATCAGAACAGTTGAGGGGGATCCTTCGCTATCGCTCAGGATGACAGGGTTTTGACGGGTCAAAGACGGAAAGAAATGGCGATTCGATGAAATAACAATAAATTAAGAATCAACATGTGCGAATCGCCACTTCTTTCCCCCGTACCACAAACCCAAAGTGTCATCCCGAGTGCTAACGAGGGATCTCCAAGATTTAGTAAAATATTTATTATTGATTGCCGATACTCATATAAAATTAAAATAGCAGGAAATATATCTATTATGAATCGAAGATTAAAAGAATCAATAACAATTGCAGTACTTTCTGTTTGTTCAGTAATTTCGTCCTTTTCACAGGAGGATTTCACAAAATATATTGACCCTACCATCGGGAATGTGGTGCCATTTTTGGTCCCGACATATCCGACCATGCATTTACCAAATCAAATGATCCGGATGTTTCCCGTAAAACAGGATTATATCTCCGATCAGGTTGATGCGTTCCCCTTGCAGGTTGTATCGCACCGGTCAGCTGGTATTCTTCAGATGAGGGTAACCCTTGGGGAGATTACAAATTCATCCTGGAAACAAAAAATGAATATTGATCACGATCTGGAAGTGGTTCATCCATGGTTGTATTCAACTTATTTAATTGATGAGAATATCAGGGTTAGCTTTACACCCGGGAAAAAGTGCGCAATCTACAAAATTGAGTTTCCGGATGCTGATAAAAAGAATCTGCTGATTAAAGGCAGCGATGAAATGAAAAGCACCTATGATAAAAAGGGGACTTTCACTTTTGAAGAAAAGGTTGGCGAAACAACCAGGGGAATGAATCCGGTAACAGCAGAGGTTGCAGTATATGTTTATGGAGAGTTAAGAGACAGGAATAATAACTTAATAAAAGATGCTGAAATAAAGGTTGAAAAGGGAAAGTTCGCTGTTACATTTTCAAATGCTGATCCGGCAACGGTTTTTGTCAGGTATGCGGTTTCCTACATTAGTTCTGAACAGGCAAAAATCAATTTCGAAAAAGAATTGAAGAATACCAGTTTTGATGGTTTGGCTGCATCGGGGGAGAAAGCATGGGAAAAAGTAATCAACCAGATTGAAGTAAAAGGTGGAACAGATGCACAAAAACGAACATTTTACACTGCTTTGTACCGTACTTATGAACGTATGATAGACATTAACGAAGGAGGAAAATATTACAGTGGATACGATGGGAAAGTACACGCAAGCACACGCCCGTTTTATGTCGATGACTGGATTTGGGATACTTACCGTGCCCATCATCCTTTAAGGACCATTCTTGATCCTCAGATGGAGAACGATATTTTGAATTCCTACACCCTGATGTATGAGCAAAGTGGCTGGATGCCAACATTTCCACAATTGCAAGGAAACCAAATGGGTATGAATGCATATCATTCTTCTGCGATTTTTATTGATGGATACCGGAAAGGTCTGAAAGATTATAATGTTGAAAAAGCCTATGAAGGGATTAAGAAAAACCTTATGGAAGGAACTTTTATTCCCTGGCGTCAGGGAACACCCCGCCGCCCGATAGACGATTTCCTCCATGAAAATGGATACTTCCCTGGTCTGCACCCTGGAGAAAAGGAGACTGAACCGCAAATGGATGGTTTTGAGAAGCGTCAGCCGGTTCCCGTGACTTTAGGCATAAGCTACGACTTCTGGACTTTAGGTCAGTTTGCCAGGGAGCTTGGTAAAACTAAAGATTATGAGAAATTTTCGCAGTATGCCGGCAACTATAAAAAACTCTGGAATCCTCAACAGAGGTTGTTCATGCCAAAGGATAACAAGGGAGAATGGATTGATATCGATCCCAAATCTGCCGGAGGGAGGGGGTACCGTGAGTATTACGATGAAAA
>JAPLDY010000205.1 GCA_026391595.1 Bacteroidia bacterium | reverse complement strand
GGGCAATAATCCTTGCAGCCGGGGAATCAAAACGAATGAGATTCCCAAAAATGCTTTTACCTTTCAGGGGAACAACGATCCTTGAGCAGGTAATTGAAAATGTGATAAACTCACAGGTTGATGAAACAGTTGTGGTTCTGGGGGCCGAAAGCGATGAAATACAAAAGGTTACAGGTAATTGGCCGGTAAAACATTGTTATAATGCAGATTACAAAGAGGGAATGCTCTCATCAGTCAAATGCGGATTCAGGTTTTTGCCACACTATTTCGAAGCTGCATTGGTGTTCCAAGGTGATCAGCCTATGATTAAGCCTGAGATTACCGATATGGTTATTGCAGCTTACAGGAGATCCGGAAAGGGGATTGTAATGCCTGTTTTTGAAAACAAACGCGGACATCCTCTCCTGTTAAGCAGCAGGTACCTGGAGGAAATTTCATCATTGAGCCCGGAGACCGGACTCAGGGAGATTGCATCAAGGCACTCTGATGACGTATATGAGGTTAATACAGGAACGGCTGAAATATTAAAAGATATTGATACAGAAGAAGATTATATGAATGAACTTAAACATATAAAATAATATGGAAGAAACGATTCGCTTTACCTTGAACGGTAAGAAGACCGAGCTGCTTACAGATCCCAGCCAGACACTGGTGTGGGTGCTGAGAAACCAGCTTGGGCTCACCGGTACCAAATGGGGGTGCGGCGCGGGATTCTGCGGTGCCTGCACTGTGCTGTTAGACGGTGAACCTGTAAGATCATGTTCACTGCCAGTGAGCGATGTTGCTGGCAAAAAGGTGATCACGATAGAAGGCCTGGAAAAGAAAGGCAAACTGCATCCCGTACAGAAAGCTTTTGTTGAACATGATGCCCTGCAGTGCGGATTCTGTACACCAGGAATGATCCTGACATCTGTAAGTCTCCTGCAAAAGAATCCTTCACCCACGCGTCAGGAAGTAATTGAAGCACTCGATGAAAATCTTTGCAGGTGCACGGCTCATGTCAGGATAATAGATGCCGTTATGGATGCTTCAAAAGTAATGAAAGGAGGGAAGTAACCATGAAAAAGAATGAAGAAAAGTTATCAAAACCGGTCACGTCTACAAAAGGCCCTGGAATGAAAAGAAGAAATTTTCTGAAGCTTCTCGGAGGCGGGATATTAATATTCTTCCAGCCGTGGAATGTTGCCGATCTGCTTGCGGTACCTCAGCAACAGAGAAGGACGCTTACCAAGGATTATAATGCATTCATTCACATAGCTGAAGACGGGAATATAAGCTGCTTTACGGGAAAAATAGAGATGGGGCAGGGTATAATCACATCCCTGGCTATGATGATGGCCGATGAGCTTAATGTCCCATTTGAAAGAGTTACGATGGTAATGGGTGATACTGACCTGTGCCCGTATGATGCAGGCACCTGGGGATCACAGTCCACCCAGACATTCGGTCCGGCAATGAGAGCTGCTGCAGCGGAAGCAAAAGCTGTCCTTCTCGACATGGCTTCTGCAAAGATAGGAGTCCCTGTCAGCAGGCTCGAAGTGAAAGATGGCATAATAGCTGACACCTCAAATCCAGGAAATTCAGTGAGTTATGCACAGCTTGCAAAAGGTCAGAAGCTTGAAAAATATCTGGAAGTAAAACCTGCTTCTGAAGAATACACTAAATTCACTTATGTTGGTAAACCCTTTAACAGGGTAGATGCCATAGAGAAAGTTACTGGCAGGGCAAAATACACCGGAGACCTTAAAATTCCGGGAATGGTATTTGCCCGTATTCTCCGGCCTCCTTCACATGGTGCAAAATTAATATCAGCGGATGTTTCGGGTGCTGAAAAAATTTCAGATGTCGAGGTTGTCCGTGATGGCGACTTTATTGCAGTCATCAGCGGGAATAAGGACAAGGTTGATGAGGCCATCGTAAAGATAAAAGCTGAATATACTTTTAATGAGATGCCTGTAAGTGACAAGACAGTCTTTGATTGGATGGTAAAAGCTGAATCGAGGGTAAGCGTGGTGAGGACAGGAGGAGACATTGAGGAAGGAAGGAAGCAGTCTGACAAGGTCTTTGAATCTGAATATCATGACCCTTATGTGGCACATGCAGCTATTGAAACTCATACTGCCCTTGCACATATGGAAGGCGAAAAGATGAATGTCTGGGCTTCCACACAGTCTCCTTTCGGACTGCAGGATGCAATAGTCAATGAACTTAAGATGACAAGGGAGACCGTTCGGGTGAGGACACCTTATGTAGGTGGCGGATTTGGAGGTAAAGGTGCATATCAGCAGGGAGTTGAAGCAGCCAGGCTTGCAAAGCTCACGCGAAAACCTGTGATGCTTGTCTGGACCCGTGATGAGGAGTTTTTCTATGACACATTCCACACGGCAAATGTCATCAAAGTAAGCTCCGGCATCGACAAATCGGGTTTGATAACATTCTGGGATTACCATGTATGGTTTGCCGGAACAAGGGGCGCTGAGATTATTTACGATGTACCCAATTTTAAGACTACGAGCTACAGTGAAAATGCGAGCGCATTTCGTGTCCATCCATTTGGAACGGGTGCGTGGCGCGCACCAAACAATAATTCAAACACATTTGCCCGCGAATTGCAAATCGATATGATGGCATCAGCTGCCGGAATCGATCCTCTGGATTTCCGTCTTAAAAACCTGAAGGATGAAAAAATGATTGCCTGCCTGAAGTCGGTAGCCGACAAATTTGGGTATGTGCCTGCCAGAACTCCCGGCAACAGGGGTATTGGAATAGCTTGTGGTCATGATGCCGGAACCTGGGTTGCAGAGATTGTAGAAGTAAAAGTCGACAAGGGTACCGGCAAGGTACAGGTTGTCAGAGTCGCATGCTCTCAGGATATGGGTTTATGTGTCAACCCGGAAGGTGCACTCCTGCAGATGGAGGGCTGTATTTCGATGGCACTGGGTTATACATTCTCCGAGGAGGTCCATTTTGAAGGAGGTAATATCCTGGATCGTGGTTTTGATACCTACCAGATCCCAAAGATGTCGTGGCTGCCTAAGATCGATTGCGTGATACTTGAACGTAAGGACAAGCCACCCAAGGGAGGAGGAGAACCTGCAATAATTGCCGTGGGCGCCGCTGTTGCAAATGCAATCCATGATGCAACAGGAGCCAGACTTTACCGTACTCCGATGACTCCGGAAAGAGTGCTTGAAGCAATTAAGAAGGTATAAGGCGCCGGGCCACCATCGTCACCACCTTCACTTCGTTCCGGTGGTCAAAGAAGACTTCTTTGGCTGAAAGCGTCAGGAAACGGCATGGATTTTGCAATAATTAATAAATCTTAAAAAACATTAAAGGATTAAATAAATATCAGGGAATAAATACCTTTGATTTGTTGTCTAACAAATAATTCAATCACAAAAAACAGGAAAATGGAAAGAAAAGTAAAAAGTTTACAGATCGTATTATCAGCAATGATAATTCTTGCTTTCCTTGCAATGCCGTTTACGACATATGCACAGGCAGGCAAGGCTAATTTCTCAGGTTCATGGGCATTCAATGCTGAGAAGAGCAATATGGGCCAGCCACCCCAGGGAGCAGGTCAGGGTCAGCCAGCACAGGGACAAGGTCAGCCTGCACAAGGCCAGGGCCAGGGTCAGGGTCAGAGAATGGGCGGTTTTGGCGGAGGTGACTTCGTTGCAAAACAGGAAGCCAATCTTCTTGCAGTTGATCGCCAGAGGGGCGACCAGACTGTAACATCCAAATATACTCTGGATGGTAAAGAAAGCGTAAATACAACCGGACAGGGCGAAAGCAAATCAATTGCAACATGGGCAGCTGACGGTAAGACGCTGACTATCGTTACAACCAGGACTTTTGATCGCAACGGCGAGACGACCACAATGAAAACTACTGAAGAATGGTCTCTTACTGATGCAAATACGCTTTCAATTAAGTCGACGAGAACATCTCCCAATGGTGACAGGGTGACTACAGCTGTTTACAATAAGAAATAACAGAATCTTGCCCCAATCCCCCTAAAGGGGGGAAGTCCCCTTCAGGGGATCTAGGGGCAGAATAAAAAAAAAGAGGGCCCGGATGAGCCCTCTTTTTTATTTTGCAGGTTTGAATTTATCATGATATTCAGGTACTTCCAGGTATATTGATGTACCCTGTCTGAGCCCCTCTTCGATGATCACTAACTTTTCGTTGGATTCTCCCAGTTTTACTTTCTGACGGAATCCGCTTTCAGTATAGACAATAGGTATGCTGTCTGATCCAGTATGAACACATTCAATCGGAATATATGTGACGTCATCAAACGTAGCGATCATGATCTTGTTATTTGTTGTCATGGCGGGTCTGAGATTAAGATCCGTACCATCGACCTTTATCTGAACCTCAAATACCTTTGAATCAGTATTAGGGAGCTTCTCACCAATGTTCGCAACGGAGATAATAGTGCCGGTATAAGATTTTGCCGGGAACGCATCGACAGTGATAGTTGCCCTCTGGCCCGGTTTTATCTTGCTTATTTCAACTTCATTTATAAAAACCTTCGATAACATGGTAGTCAGATCAGGAATAGTGGCAACTATACGGTCAACGACATTTATGCTTTGTCCTACCTTTCGTTTCATGCCAAACCTGTTTTTGTAATAGATAATCATTCCGTCTGCTGGAGCTGTTATCGTAAAGCTTGACAGGACATCCTCATAATCAGCCATTCTTCTTTTCATCCTACCCAGCCACATTTTCTGGTTCATCACGCTAACCCTTGTTTGTGCTTTTCTCAGAGTATAGCTCCTGTTCATCTGGTCGAGCACCCTTTTTGCCTGATCAAAATCAATTTCTGCATCTCTCAGGGTCATCGGTGACTCATATTTTGAATTGCGAAACCTCAATTCAGCTTCCTCGACGATATGAATCTGGTTGGTGATCTGGTCCCTGACATTGTTCATCTGAATAGCTGTATCGAGGATTATCATCTCCAGATCCTGTTCCCTTGTTGCAACCCTTTCCCGGATATCCTTAAGTTCATTATCCAGTTCAGTTTTATCGAGTGTTGCGACATAATCTCCTGTTTTAACCTCTGTTCCTTCCGGAATCAAATCAGTTATTCTTACATTGGTGGAGCGCACATCATTGCCCTGTCCGAATGCAGGTCCTTTTATTTCAACGAAGTTCTCAGCCACTAATTCACCGGTTCCCGTTATTGCTATCTCAAATTTTCCCCTGCTCACCTCAGTGAGCATCCCTGCCTTGTCATCCTTTGAAGTTATCCTGTTAAAGATGTAAAGGGCAACCAATGCAGTTACTAATACTATTCCAGTGGTGATTAATGATTTCTTCATCTTTCCCTCAACAAATTAGCAAGGTGGCTTTTGTTTCAGGCTGTGAAAGTATAAAAAAAAGCAATTCTGATGAGTCAGCCATTGCTTTTTTAAGAATAATTAACATGAAGCTGGAAGCCATCAGGCTTCATAAATACGGACGGTAGAGAGGGGATCCTGATCTGAAATCCTCCTGACTTGAAATATTATTTAATATTTATCGTGACAGCATTTCTCTGCAGTCCTTTTGATTCTGCTATTACTTTGAACGATCCTGTTGCTCCCTTATCTGCTGCTACAATGACCAGGCACATACCATTAAAAGCCTTTCTTGTCTTTGACTGGAATGATTCATGGCTTGTGGCATCACCATTGTCCGTTGCCACTATCCTGCCCGGACCTGTTATGCTGAAGTTGATCTGGTTATTGGTCCGTGGCACCAGCAAATTATTCTTATCATCAATTTTTATCGTCACAAAAACAAGATCTTTGCCGTCAGCCGTTATTTCAGACCGATCGGCCGACATTGCAAGCTGGTACGCTTTGCCGGTTGTTTTCACTTCATCCTCTGCCCATTTCTCTCCGTTCTTATAAGCTATAACCTTCAGCTCTCCAGGCTGATAAACAACATCATCCCATCTGAGGCGGTATTCATATTGCCCTTTCTTTTTCTTGCCCAGCGATTTGCCATTGAGAAAAAGTTCTGCTTCGTCGCCTGATGTATAAACATGAACCGGCGTCACAAGGCCTTTCCTTTCGGGCCAATTCCAGTGAGGCAGAATATGTGCCATTGGCAATTCAGATCTCCATTTCGACTGGTATAGCCAGAACCTGTCCTTTCTGAATCCTGCAAGATCAATTATCCCGAAATAGCTGCTGCGGGATGGTACTTCCGTAACGTTTTGTTTGTCAAGCAATTCTTTAGCCCGATCATAAGCTTTTGTTCCGGGTTTCATACCGGTAAGATCACCCCCGTAAGGAGTCGGCTCTCCAATATAGTCGAAGCCCGTCCAGACAAATTCACCGAAAACTCCTGGATATTTATCCTGCATTTCCCATTGTTGATCAGGAGTTGTTGCCCAACCCGGATATGCCAGGTCGTACGATGAGATCTGAAAGATCCCCTTTCCCGGAAGATTGTTATTCAGGTCACCCTGAACGACCGGGAAGAAATACTCCCCTCTTGAGCTTATCGTGGATGCCGATTCACTTGAATGGAATGGTAAATTAGCATTGTCCTTAAGTGCAAAGAATGCATCGTACCTGTACAGACGGTAGTTGATGCCAAACACATCCAGTGTTTTCTGGAAGCCGTTGGTGCCTGATTCGTCCCAGTTGCATCCGGATGTCACAGGCCTGGTAATATCTTCTGATTTAATTATTGCCTTTAGGCTTTCAGATAAGGCAGGATTATTCTGGTCATTGACTTCGTTGCCTATGCTCCAGATGAATACCGATGGATGATTTCTGTCGCGTCTTACCATAGCTTTCAGATCTTCCACATGCCATGAATAAAATAGCTTGTTATAGTCACCTCTTTTCTTTGGTGTTTTCCAGACGTCAAATGCCTCATCCTCAACAAGAAATCCCATTCTGTCGCAAAGATCGAGTAATTCAGGAGCCGGAGGATTATGACTTGTTCTGATGGCGTTGCATCCCATCTCCTTCAGTATTTCCAGCTGGCGCTCGAGAGCACGTGTGTTTATTGCAGCTCCAAGTGCGCCAAGATCATGATGGTCGCATACTCCCTTTACCTCAACCTTTTTCCCGTTGAGGAAGAAACCGTCGCGTGCTGTGAAGTTGAGTGTTCTGAAACCCATGTTCGTTTCATATATGTCCGTAATGCTTCCTGCCTTCGATACTGTAACTACAACACTGTACAGTTCCGGATTCTCTAAATCCCAGAGCACAGGTTCAGGGACATTGATATCGAGCCTGAATATATGAGTTTTCAAAGCGGGGATATCTGCCTTTGCTTCTATTGATACAGCAACAGGGGAAGCGCTTTTTACACGATTTTTATCGAGCTTGTACACTGCAGCTTTAAGAGTGACCGGAACAACATCATCAAGATGGCTTTCCACTTCTGCGCTTACGCTTAGTACAGCTTTCTCCTTCTTTATCTCAGGGGTGGTGCAGAAAACTCCGTTGTACGATATATGCAGGGGCGCAGTTTTTACAAGCCATACATTGCGGTATAAGCCTGCGCCAGGGTACCATCTTGAATCCCATTTCTTTGTATCGAGCCTTACTGCTATGATATTCTCCTTTCCATATAATATATAAGGTGTAAGGTCGAGCCTGAAAGATGTATATCCATAGGGCCATCCTCCAACATGCTTTCCGTTGAGCCATACTTCCGAATATGCCATGGCTCCGTCAAAATCGATATATATCCGTTTATCCTTATCCGGTTCTCCTACAGTGAAGTGTTTCCTGTACCAGCCTATGCCTTTCCAGGGAAGAAGGCCGGTATTATTTTCAAGCGTATCGCTGAAAGGACCCTCTATCGCCCAGTCGTGGGGAAGATCAAGGGTACGCCAGGCATTGTCGTTGAAAGTTGGTGACTGCAGTCCCTCAGGCTCCCTGTCGAATGTCGTCGATTCATCCGAGGCATTGAAATATTTAATGAATTTCCATCCCTCGTTGAAGGATTCGCGTGTACGTGGTGATTGTTGTCCACTGACCATGGCAGCAATCCCCATCGTCATTAAAGTCATAAAGAGAATAGTTTTTAAGGATCTTTTCATCGGTAGCTATTTTATTTTGTAATGAGAAATCAATTCTGCTAAGTTGTGAAATTTTTTTTATTATAATTAGGTTTAAATATCTTATTCGATGGGCTACGATCATCTTCATTTATTAGAGATCCTTTATCCTACAATTTAAGTAACCGAAAACATTAAAGGGATTCCTCACTACGCTGCGCTCCGTTCGGAATGACAGATTATTTTTAATAACAGGGGTACAGGAGGAGGCTTGCCAGGGGCAAGCCTCCTCCTGTACCCCTTTGCACCCCCAAAAGAAAGTGTCATCCCGAGCGCAGCGAGGGATCTTCCTAGTTCACCACAATCATGCTTATGTCTTTTCGGGTGAAGCCACCCTCTGTTTCCGTTAACCATGGTCATTAATCCCGGGTGAAGAAATAGAATTTACAAAACCCATACTGATCCTCGTAGAGGATCGAATTATTGAAGAAAAGCTATTCCCCCCACAATTTTATGATCCTCGTTGAGGATCGAATAATCCAGGAAAAACCTGCTGAATTTTGATTGATGCTTGCATTTTCTTAATTTTAAGTCCCAAACCAGTCTGTCAATGCAGTTCATTCTGTCTGATATACGTCAATCGCTCAATAAAGCATATCTTAAAGTAAGGCCAAACCGCTTACAGATTGAGGTTTTCAAGAGAAATATAATCTCCCTTATTGATAATTCCAATGAATCCGAATCTGAGGAGTTCCATAAAAACCTTCTCTCGGAGTTCCTGAAAAACACATATTATTCGCCGGGCCATTTTATAAATACCAAAGGCCGCGCCGACCTGGTTATCCATACCGGAAAAGATTCTGCATCTCCTGCAGGTATTATTTTTGAGACTAAGAAACCGGGAAGCAAAAGTGATATACCATCAGCCGGGAACCTTAACGTGAAGGCTTTTCATGAACTAATCCTTTATTATCTCCGCGAAAGATATGACCACAAGAATGTAAATATCAGGCACCTGATCATTACCAATCTCAATGAATGGTTCATTTTCTCATCAAACGATTTTGAAAGGATAATTGGCGCTAATAAGAACCTGGGTAAAAAATTTGAGGAATTCAGACAGGATATGCTGTCCGGGAAGACAACCGAATTCTTTTATAACGAAGTTGCAGCGCCTTTTATTAAAGAGAGCGATGAAGTGATCACCGCAACACATTTCGACATCAGGGATTTTGAAGAGATAATCAGGAATCCTGAAAAAGCAGACGATAAAAAACTGATTGCCCTTTTCAAGATATTTTCTCCGGAGCATCTTCTGAAGCTTTCCTTTTCAAATGACAGCAACTCACTCGACAGATCATTTTACTCCGAACTCCTGCATATCATCGGGCTTGAAGAGACAAAAGAAGGTGGTAAAAAGGTCATTGGAAGAAAAAAAGAGGGTAAGAGGGATAATGGTTCCTTAATCGAAGATGCCGTCAATATCCTCAGATCCGAAGATTGTCTTTCAGGATTGCAGAAACGTTCCGATTATGGATCCAATGCTGATGAACAGCTATATAACATTTCGCTCGAGCTGGCAATCACCTGGATTAACCGGATCCTTTTTCTCAAATTGCTTGAGAGCCAGCTGGTGAGATATAACCGGGGCGACAGATCGTTCCGGTTCCTGAACAGCGAAACAATAGGCGACTTCGATGAGCTTAACCGCCTCTTCTTCCAGGTGCTGGCAGTTAAGGAAGGGGAGAGGAGCCCTGCCGTTCAAAAGAAATATACTAACGTGCCGTTCCTGAACAGCTCTCTCTTTGAGCCGACTTCACTCGAACACCATACCCTAAGGATAAACAGCCTCGAAAACAACCTTCAGCTTCCGGTGCCGGGGAGCACTATTCTGAAAGAGAAGACGGGAAAGAAAATCACCGGCACGCTCAACACGCTTGACTATCTCTTTCAGTTCCTCGATTCGTACGATTTCTCCGGAGAAGGTTCCGAAGATATACAGGAGGAAAACAAGACTCTCATCAACGCATCGGTTCTTGGTCTTATTTTCGAAAAGATAAACGGATATAAAGACGGATCGTTTTTTACTCCCGGGTTTATTACAATGTATATGTGCCACGAAACGATAACACGTGCAGTGGTGCAGAAATTCAACGAGGCGAAGGATTGGAGCTGTGAAACAATTAACAGTGTTTACAATAAGATCACAGATATTGAAGAAGCAAACCGACTGGTTAATTCGTTGAGGATATGCGATCCTGCAGTCGGTTCGGGTCATTTCCTGGTATCTGCTTTGAATGAGATAATTGCAATAAAATCTAAGCTCGGAATTCTGGCCGACAAGGAGGGGAAAAGACTTAAAGATTACACTGTTGAAGTTATAAACGATGAACTGGTTATTACAGGTCCAGACGGTGAATTCTTCGAGTATAATCCAAAAAACAAAGAGAGCCAGCGGGTGCAGGAGACACTCTTCAGGGAGAAGCAGATCATAATCGAGAATTGTCTGTTCGGTGTTGATATAAATCCGAATTCGGTAAAGATCTGCCGGCTCCGCCTTTGGATCGAACTTCTTAAAAATGCATACTACAAACCCGGCACCCGGCACCCGGCACCCGAAACCCGGAACCCGGAACTCGAAACTTTACCGAACATCGACATAAACATAAAGTGCGGCAACTCGCTCATCAGCCGCTATCAGCTCGATGCCGACATCGGGAGCGCTCTGAAATCGGCCCGATGGAACGTGGATAATTACCGCGAGGCGGTTATGAACTATCGCAATGCTCCGACAAAGGAAGTCAAGCGGAACATGGAGGAGCTTATTGAAAAGATAAAAGGCCAGTTTGAGACAGAGGTGGCACAGAATGATAAGCGTTTTCAGAAACTCAACAAG
>JAPLDY010000089.1 GCA_026391595.1 Bacteroidia bacterium | reverse complement strand
TTTTGAAGGTTTGTAGAAAATCTGAGTGTAACCAATGCTGAAATTCAGATCATTCAGATTGAAGTCATCATCTTTATAACGATATCCCTCAAGCAGTTCAGCGGAATTCCCTCCCCGAATGACCTGATTATATATCCCAAGGTTCATTCTGATTTCTAAATTCAGATAACCCCTTGGTATTTTATATTTTATACCTCCGCCAGCCTGTCCTAACAGGTCCATTTTAATTCTCGAATCACTCCTGTTTATATCAGAGCCCGTAAGTTCTGTGAAGTTGATTGTGCTGTTGCGGTCAAATGAAACTTTTTGCGCATTTGTAGAAAGGTTAAAAGCGGCTCCTGCTCCGGCACGTGCATAAGCTGTGAGCCTATTAAAGGTTATAATATTATATGTAGCAGTAACCGGAATTTCAATCCTGTGTTGAATTTCACTGTAGCTTACTGCTGCGAAACCAAGGAAACTCTCATTGTTTGAAAATGATAACTGAGAGTAGCCTCCTTCAATGTTCACTTCCAGTCTGGAATTAATTGCGAATTTTGCTTCAAGCGAAACAAACAGGTTCAGGGCTCTATTGTTATATTCTCCGGGAACCTCTTCTGCCGAAACCGACTTCGTATCGACAAAAGTCATAAAAGGCATATTTGTACCTATGTGAAATACAATCTGGATAACCGGTTTTACTTCGAAATTGTTGTAGAGGTGAACAAAGCTGGAATGATCTGTCGGGCTGAGCTGATATTCAGGATTCTTTTTCAGGAATGCCAGCATAGCCGAATCAGCCTGTTCATATTTATCCTGAAAGAGATATGTCTGGATAATCAGCTTATATGCAGCAAGTTCCTCTTCCCTCTTAAATCCAGATCTGAGACATTCACTCAGCATTCCAGGAACTCTTTCGACCTGGCCCCTGTCAAAAAGCGACTGGGCGTTCCGGAGGTTCTCCGCGCAGCTGCTTGTCTCCTGCGGCAATACAATAAGCGGTGCAGAAATAAGGAGCAGCGCTAGGAGCAGCCTTATAAAAAAATAAGATCTGGTTTTCATTTCACGGAAACCTTTATCTGACAATATTTACTTTAAAATCCAAGCCTTTGTTTTCACACGTCTTCTCCCACGGGATATCCCTGGCAACATACGTTTTCCATTCTTCCTCATACAAATTCCTCTGGACCAGTGTACAAACATCTTTTGCAAGAAGACTTACATGCGCCGGGCGGCTTACAAGGTTTTGTTCTTCACCATATGTCCCGGAAACGATCAACTGCCCATCTGGACTGAACTGGATCGCCAGCACAAATTTATCATCTTCATTCAGGATGATGGGTGGCTCGGTAAGATCCGCCAGATTATTATAGATCCTGAGAGTATTATCATTGCTTGCTGTGGCCATCTGTTTCAGGAGAGGGTTGAACCTGATATCATTCACCTGTGCGGTATGAGCCTTGACCACAGAAATTCTCTGTCTTGTGTTAATATCCCATAATTCTATATTGCCTTTACTATCTCCTATCGCAAGAGTATTTTCATCAGGTTTGAAACGAATGACTTTAATTTCCTTAAGCTCGGTAGGCAGCCTGTAATTGTCTGTACCGGACTCAGGGTTCCAGAGTATCACATTTCCTTCAGGGTTAAGTCCTGCAATTAATTTCCCGTTTGATGAAATATCTATAGAAGTTATCTTCATCGCACCTGTAGTAATATCGGTACTTGTACGGGTTGACATATCCCATTTTAAAACCTTCCCGTCGAGAGCTGCAGAATAAAGGTATTTGCCGTCAAAAGAGAAGATCAGAGATTTGATGGTCCCTGTATGTCCGGCAAGTGTATATTGTGCATTGTTACTTTTTAAAGGGATCATGCGGATTGAAGAGTTGTCGCTTCCGCAGGCCAGCCATGATGCATCCGGGCTTACTGCCAGGACCTCTATTACGTCGTTGCCGGAATAAACAACCTGGAATGTCTGGTTGGTTCCTTCCAGCGACCACTTAAGGACCTGGTTGTCATAACCCGAAGTATAAAATTCTCTTTTCCCCGGGACGAATGCAATGCTTCTTATTCCTTTATGCTTGAAGGTTTTATAATTTACATTGCCATATTCCTTGGCAACATTATAAAGTCCGTTGTAAATATCAGCGTCGTTTTCAATCCCGCCATTTCTGGTGTTGAAAAGGTAAGCCTGGTATGCTAGCAAAGTCTGGAGATCCTTCTGTCCCTGAACCTGCAATGATTTGACAGCCATAGCTTTGCCTATGGATAACATCCTCAGGCGCTGTGCATTTATCTTCGCCAATTTTTCCTGTTCTGCACTTAGCAGTGCTCTTTCTCTTGCACGCTGTGCAGAATCCTTCTGCACTAATGCATAACTTCTCTGTTCCTGTGCTATTTTTTCATTGTTGATTGCCCGTGTCTTCTGATATTCAGCAACTAATCTCTGATCATTGGCTTCTTTCCTTCTTAATTCTGCTACGAATGCATTTGAGTCGGCACGTTCACGGGCTATCTGAGCAGAGTCTTTCTGAACTATTGCATATTGTTTTTGAAGTTCAGCCTCATTAAAATTATATTCTGCCTGCTGTGTAGCCTTGTCGGCAGCAATTTTTTGGACGAATGCAAAGAGCATAAATCCACCGGAAATAATTGCGGCTGTTCCGAGGATCATTGCAATGATCTTTGTTCTTCTTATCTGCCGCTTCTGCAGTCTTATTTTGCTCTCTTCCTCATCGAGATATTCTTTTTCACTGGTACGCAGGTAAACCATTGCTCTTTCGAAGGCCGGGTTATATCTCTCTGCCCATGTAAGAGTTGGTTTCTGCTGGTCGCGCCAGTTTATTGCAAGCTGAAGGTCGGGCGGCCTCAGCAGGCTAGTCTTTCCCTGCTGGTACATAGCCGATGCCTCAGATAACCGGTGATACATCTGAACAGAGGCGGCCTCATCGTCAACCCAGTCTTTTAAACGGTCCCAGAGCCTCATCAGGCTCTCATGCGACAGATCGATTATCGATTCATCTGTCAGTGAGATATCTTGTCTTGGTATAACGAAAGATCTTGAAGGGATCCTGAATTTTTCAACCACATCAAAAAGTTCCTCTGATGTGCACTGAATAACCGATTTCAACGTGTTAACGCTCGATGGATGCCGTATGCCCTTATTATCTGTACCCTTTTCGGTTATTGTCTTGAACATCTTCTCGCAAATCTCCTTGCCCCGGGGTGTGAGCTCCTCATACGCTTCATTTGCGTGGCGCGACATCGCATCACTCATTGTTCCTACAGAATCATAATCAGTATGACTGAGGGGACGTGACGGATCATCCAGTTCCTGCCAGTACGTCCAGGTCCTCATCAAAGCATGCTGAAGAACGGGAAGCTGGTCGGTCCTATCACCTATATCATCAAGTATTGTATCAACAAGTTTCTGGTCAATGGTGGCGCCGGCATATTTTACAGGTCCTTCAATAGTCTGCCTGTAGTTTTCCCTGTTCATATGCGGAACAAGGTAGTTGCTGGTATTAATAAGTTGTGTAAGACCCTGGTAATGTGCACATTCTCCAATAAAATCGGACCGCATCGTCACTATTGTGAAAATATTGGCATCCGACTGGTTTACCGCGCTGACTATCTTTCCCACGAACTCTGAAGCCTGTGCTCCCTTGTCGCCTCCTGCACTCAGAGTGCTGTATCTGAAGATTTCCTCAAACTGGTCGACAACCAGCAGTACTTTTTCATTAGTTTTTATTAGATATTTTTTTATTGCCTGGGTGATACCGTCAGCATTCAGATGCATGTCGAGGAGAACAGTCTCAAGAGAAACCTTTTGCATGCCTGTTTCAGCAATATGTTCAGCGATGGCTATTCCGAGGTTACCAAAAGGATCGTTCCCAGGTCTGAACATTATCATCCTCCAGAACGAAGAGTCACTCTTTTCAAAATCCCTGATCTTTGGCAGAACGCCGCAATATATCAATGAAGATTTTCCTGTTCCCGAGGCTCCTATAACGGTAATAAAACGGTTTGAGAGCAACTTGCTCATCACCTCCCGGCTCTCTGTTTCGCGTCCAAAGAAAAGGTCGCTCTCTTCCGAAGCAAAAGGCCTTAGCCCTGGGAAAGGGTTGAATTTCAGGGTCTCACTTTTTGATCCCATAATCGAAAATAATATATTGGCTCACTAAATTCTGATGCCTATTACAAGGATATCATCTACCTGCTCGTTACGTCCTTTCCACTCATTCAGCCTTGAAAGAAGCAGCTCTTTCTGGACTTCCATCGGTTCACTGTGAATCTCCACCAGCAATTCCTCAAATCTTTTTGCCATGAACTTCTTGCATTCAGGACCGCCAAACTGGTCAGCATATCCGTCAGAGAACAGGTAGAGACAATCTCCCGAAGTAAGTTCGATCTCGTTATTTTTGAAAAGCTGAGGTTCAGAACCTTCGAAGGCTCCGATAGGGAATCTGTCGCCCTTGTATTTAATCAGATTGCCCTTCCTTATCATGTATAAAGGATTATTGGCGCCAGCAAACTCAGCCTTCTTTGATTTTATATCCAGGATGCAGAGTGCCATGTCCATCCCATCTTTTATTGAGCCGGAACTCTTATTTTCATTGAGAGTGGTTATCACTCCTTTATTCAGCTCATCTAGAATAATGCTTGCTGACCTGGCCTTCTTGACATTAACAACATGGTTAAGCTGATTGAATCCCACTATCGACATGAAAGCTCCTGGTACACCATGGCCTGTGCAGTCAACGGCGGCTATCATGAATAATCCTTCAGCCTCATGGACCCAGTAGAAATCACCGCTTACAATGTCTTTGGGCAGATAAAAAATGAAATAATTCTGAAGATAGTCACTAATCATATTAAAGGAGGGCAGTATGGCATTTTGAATCCTCCGGGCATAATGGATACTGTCCATCAGCTGTTTTTTCTGTTCTTCTATCTCTTCTTTTTGCTTCTCAATCTTTATCGTTCTCTCCTTTACTTTCTCCTCCAGTTCATAGTAATAGCTCTCCAGCTGGGCGATCATCATATTGAATTTTTCGGAGAGCCTTGTAACCTCATTGTTGCCTGTAACCTCTGCCCGTTCGCGAAGGTTCCCATTTGTAATCCTGTCGACATTCTCAACAAGGTTTTTAATAGGAAGCGTTATCACCCTTGTCTTTCGATAGATCAGGTAGGCAACGATAAACAAAGTGATGCCAAAGATCACAATGAAAAACAATGCTTCCCTTCTGAAAAGGGCTTTCTGCTGGGTAACATCTGAAATGATCCTGATTACTGATCCCTTGTAAAGATTTGATGCTGACCGCGATGCATAGATATATTGGTATTGGTACCACGAATCTTTGTTGCGTACAACCAATACAGTATCCCTGTTCTGAAAGGCAGCCAGGAGAATCTTTTCATGCTCAGGCACTTCTAATACATCCTTGTTCATACTAAACGGTTCATCAGCCATCAGGAATAATTCAACATCAATAATCCCTTCCGATTCATTCTTGATCTCGCTTTTGGTCTCCTCTATGAAACTAATTATTTCATCAGCTTTCTTGGAGTATGCGCCAAGCTCAATGATGTATTTCCTGTCTTTCGTCGGCTGGTAGGTATACTTCTTTGGCCGTTTAGTCTTTGCCTCTATGGCGAAGAGGTCTGTCACAAAATCTTTATTCCTGAAAATATCGAGCAGATAATTCTGGAATTTTTCGCCAAAGTCATAAAGGTTACTCTCAAAATCCTGCTGAAAAGTAGTGTTGATAACCACACCGTCCCTTCTGATGATATAAATATCCTCATTAACTGAGTCCATTTTCAACTCACCTGCAATCGCCCTGAGGTTAAGCTTCTTAAGATTATCAGTATTGGCAAAATAATTATTTACCAGTGTATTGCTGAAATTCTTCAGCCGGTTGTCTACCTCCTCATCAATAAGCTTAAATGCAACATCCTGTAATTTGAGGATCTTAGTGATTTCATTCGACAGCAGCTTATTTTTCTCCTCGGTCTGTGTGGTAAGGATTCGCCGTGTCCGATAAAAATTAAAGGCGGCAAGGACGAGCAATGCCATCAGTGTTGGTAATACTATATTAAATATCAGCTGTTTAAAAATTGTCGTAACTCTTCCCTGTGCCATAAGGATACTGTTATCTTTCTATTTTTTCTATATAATTTAATATTCTGTCAGCTTTCCCCGGGAAATGGTTGCAATACTCTTCAACAGCCGGTAAAGGCAAAATATAAAAGAGTTCAGATGGCAGGGGCTTAGGAGCTATCTCTGCATGCTCATCCGGTTTATAAATTATCCTGACATTATCATTATTCCCTGTCCATAAAATATATCCGCCCTGTGCCGGCAGGTTTTCCCCGCTGATTTTCCTGGTAAAGATCATGGATCCGCCCAGGAATATCAGTTCTTCTTCGTCGGGTTCTATGAAACAGGATGACAGAAACTTTACTTTATCATAAACAAACGCTTCCTGCACAGCATCGCCTGCCGTGATTCTCTTAAGCCTTTTCTTTGTATCGTCAGGGATCCTTGAAATGACTCTTTCGTAAAGACCATTGCCCGATCCTGCAAGGATCCGAGCTGATTCTTCCTGGAGAATTATCTCAGGACTGAAGAGCAGTGCAATAATTGATTCAGTAAGGCTCTCAGAATCAATCTTCCTGATGCTTCTTAATACACAGGCTCTTATCCAGATCCCCAGAAGATTATAGTCACGGTTGATGATATCCTCCATGAGTCTCCCGTATTCCGGAATTTCTCCCGGGAAGAACTGGAACAGGTGTTTCACCTTTTCCTCGTCAGGTATCACATCAAGCAGAGGGATTATTTTTGGTTTGATCGAATCATCTATAACCATGTCGATCATCTCAAGGGCATAATTGACGCTTTCAACCGTTCCGCCTTCAAGATTTTCCCTTATCCTGCTTATTGAACCGGTGTCATAGGTAATTGACAGGACGCTGAAGAGAAATCTGTTCCATCTCGAGATCTCCTTGCTCAGGGCTTCGAGAAGGAAGGTGTTGTTTTCCCTTTTAAGGGAGATCTTTGCCGAGAGGTTCCAGACCATTATTCCGATGACATCCGAGATCATCTGGTGAAGACGATCCTTCTCTTCTTCGGTGGGAATGAATCCGCAATTAATTAGTTGTTTTAGGGCAACTTCCCGTATCTGACGAGAATTTGACCATAACCTGGCAAACAGGAAACCCTGGTTTTCCCTGCTGGAATTCTCTCCAAGAAGTCTAAGAATTCTCTTGCTTATATTTATATTACCGGAGGAGAGAAGGTAAAAGCGGCGAAGTTCTTCATCGGCCTCCTTCCCGAAGCTTTTCAGGACACTTACAGCCTGGCTTTCAAGTACCGGAATGTTAAGACATTCTGATACTTCAGACAACATGTCTGTCATTTTAAATTTACCTATAATGTAAATAGCCAGTCTCTTCGAATCAGGAGAATTATCTCTCAGGAGCCTCAAAATCTGGGTAGTTTGCGGCATTCTTGAATCAAAAAGCATCTTCCGTGCGCCGTCCAGCTTATCATCCTTTTGCTGATATCCGGAGGAAATCAGTTCCAGACTTTCAGCTGCTTTCTCTGATCTATGACGGATCGCTTCATCCAGCGACGCATCTGAAGCAATCTTTTTCAGTACCGGAAGGAGATTGATGTCCTTTTCCTGATCAGCTTCTTCAATCAGCTTATTATAATAACTTGACGTCTCATCCTTCAGGGAATTATAGTTTCCTGAAATCAGGCTGAAATAATCGGTTTTGAATGCAAGTGCTGTTGAGAAGCTGTTATTATAATCCAGCACTTCTGACTGAGCTTGAGACTTTTGGTCTTTATCGCCTTCTGTCTCAAGAGCTTTCCTTATCGAGTTTCTGTATCCTGCATACAGTTTAAATGCAATTAAAATCCATAATACTGCAATCAGTATAAGAACTATGGAGAAATGAATGAGCTTCACAAAGCTCAGTATCCCCATTCCTGCAAGTAAAAGTCCCGAAGTCAAAGCTGCAATCTCATTTACAGTGCCATCCATTCCGGACTGAACTTCATACCGGATCTTTTCATCTATTGTCTGATAAATAACTTTAAATGATGGCGACTCTATTGAATCCTTAAGCGATTTCGAAAACAGACGGCTGAGTGCCAGAAGCATAAAGAACAGCATGAAACCGAGACCTGCAGCAGGTGTATAACCTTTTATCAGCCCGATTATAACTGCAATCACTGAAAATGCTGTGATAAGTATCGGAGAGAGGGCCAGGCAGGTCCGCAATCCATAGTTTTTGATAAGATATGAGAAGACGAGTACTTTGATAAGCAGGGTGAATATCATCATGCTGCCTGTAAACAACCCGAGAAAACGAGCCAAGTCGTCCTCTGCAGGATATTGCTCTCTTGTGACAGCCATGAAAGAATACTGGACAAAGAAGGCGGTCATCACAGAAAGGGCGATGAAGAGTGCCATGGTCCTTATATAGGAATCATTACGGAAAACTGTGAGGAAGGATCGTTTTTCCTTTCGGGATTCAGGTTTAGTATCCTTTTCGTTTTTTCCGTGATCAAGGTTGAAGCGCAAGCCTATTACTATCTGAAGGATGCTCCCGATAAATATAGCTCCCGCGCTTATCAGCATAATATTATGAGGCTTGAAATTGACTGAGAGGAGAATCGGAATTGCATAGCAGCTTAATATTATCCCAATTATCAGGCCGGCATCAACCAGGCCGAACAGTCTTTTGCCCTGTCGGAGAGTGAACAGACGGCTTACCGTTCCCCAGAAACCCAGCATGGCAAGGATGTTAAGCGGCCCGAGCATTATAAATACCAGCCAGATGACCCATCTGGCCGGACTCATCATAAGCAGTATCCAGAGGACTAAAGTCAGGACTGTAACAAAGAAAAGGTTGGCAGTGGCAAAATTCCTGAAATGAATCTTGGTCTGAAGCCACGTATATAGCGATGTGAGAATAATTCCGGCCATGCCTGAGAGTACATATCCCCTGGCCATCATTTTCTCGTCAAAAACTGAAAGGAAGAAAGAGTGTGCGCTGATATCAAAGGATCCGAAGAAAATTCCGAGAAAGACAGACTGGGTGAGCAGCAAGGAAATCATAGATTCCTCACCAAGCTCTATACCCATGAGTTTGAACAATCTCTCTCTCATACTTTTCCCCCGTTTATAAATCCTCACTAAAATTAAGAATTTAATCTTATTTCCGTCAAAATCGCTCATGTTTTTTGACGAAATGATTAAATGTGGTGATCTTATGAATTGCGGAGCGACTGGCGAAAGAAAAGATCAGGTCGCTGAATGGGTTTTTATCAGTGTCAGTAAACGACTGATATCCAGATTTATACCTTCAACGATTATGTCGGCTCGGTTGTAGGATTTTTCTCTTACACTAAGTACTTTTTCTATGAATTCAGGCAGTTGTTCATCAGATACATTTTTTATCAGAGGTCTATTCCCGGTCGATTCCAGCAATCTGTACGTAAGCTGTTCCGGTGTCATTTTCAGATAGATCGTCAGTCCGCTTTCGAGCATATAATCCATATTGTTACCATGGCACGGCGTTCCCCCGCCAGTAGAAACTATTGTCTCTTCCTGCGATTTTATACTCTTCAGAACGTCCGATTCAATCTTTCTGAAAACCTCTTCGCCGTCTTGTGAAAATATCTGTGGAATTGTTTTTCCTGCATTCTCTTCGATCTTCCTGTCAATATCGATGAATGACCAGCCGAGCAGAGTTGCAAGCTTTTTTCCTGCAGTCGACTTTCCGCTGCCCATGAAACCGATTAAATATATCTTGTTTTTTCCCGGCATTACAGTTCCAGTTTCATCTGGGCAGGATCATTATTTGATGAAGGAGGTGGCTCCTCATCGTCATCAGGTCCCTGAGGAGGTCTGCTTTCAGTCATTACAACAGGTTCGATCTCATGGATATTGTCAACCATGAAGCTGGTAAGTCTCTTGCCTTTGGCCTTATAACTTTTAACTCCGATGAATTCTGCAACTTCAATGATCTCATTGTCACGGTTTTTGTGCTTGCCTCCGAATTTTATCTCTAACCGCGGATACTCAACTTCAGTGATGCTGATAAGCTTTGATTCAGGATCTTCATTTATAAAACATTGCGGCTTCTCCGATTCCTCGATCACGAATCTCTTCAGGTAATAGAATTTCTGCTCGGCATCCCAGTAAACCACTGAATAAACTTTCCCGGATCTGAATTTTTCAATTATGAGGATATTTTCTTCGAAATGGTTGGTGAGGTCGAAGCCTGTGTGCCGGAAGTACCCGTTTTTGGTAATGACAAGTATTTTGTCGTCAGCACTGAATTCTCCAAGATAGTTGCCTCTCCCGTCGACATTCAGCCTGAAAACTGCATCGTCGAACCAGATCTTCCTTCCACCAAGTGTAGAAAGGCCTTTCTCCTTCAGTGCTATCTTATGAACAGGGTTCTTGGTAAGGATATTCCCCATCGACGATTTTCCCTTGATGTTAAGCTGACCAAAATCGAATTCGAATTCCAGCTTTTTAAGTCTGGCCTTTGGCTTGTGATAAACTTTAATAACCTCAGCTTCTCCGTTTGGATTGACACTGAAGTATACGATCTTTGAACCTGCCTTGCTCCTTGTAAGGTTATATTCCTTGTCGCGTGTGAGTCCGGTGATCGCACATCTCTTTGCAAGCAGCGGCCCATCCTTACCATCCTGGTAAACAACGTTATAGATGGTACGTTCGTCGTTTTTAAGGAATACACCGGCATGGATTATATCGTTCCCGACAAAGACTTTATCTGCAACTTTTGTAATCAGATAAACACCGTCTTTGCGAATTACGATAATATCATCCATGTCGGAACAAT
The DNA here is from genome assembly GCA_026391595.1 of Bacteroidia bacterium. Lineage (GTDB taxonomy): Bacteria > Bacteroidota > Bacteroidia > Bacteroidales > VadinHA17 > LD21. The sequence continues at coordinate 32,628 of JAPLDY010000089.1, read as the reverse complement.
CGCATACAAATTCATCTTTCTTCAATCCGGTTCCGAGGAATCCTTCCTTGAAGTTGGCATACAGCTTGGCATTGTTTGCCACAACCTTTGCAGCCTGAATGGTGTCGAAGCTCCTGATCTCGGTCTTCCTTTCTTTTCCCTTCCCGTATTTTTTCTTTATCTGCTTGAAGTAATTTATTGTGAAGGGGATAATATTCTTCAGGTGGTTTTTCACTTCTTCCAGCTCGATTTCAAGACCCCTGATATGCTCATCTGTTTTTTTGGAATCGTATTTTGAGATCCTCTTGATCTTAATTTCTGTAAGCTGAATTATATCCTCACGGGTAACTTCCCTCAACAATCTTTTTTTGAAAGGTTTGAGTCCCTTGTCAATGGCAGTGATAACAGCTTCCCATGTTTCGCTTTCCTCAATGTCGCGATATATCCTCTCCTCGATGAAGATCTTTTCGAGGGATGACATGTGCCACTCTTCCTGAAGTTCATTTTTCCTTATCTCAAGCTCTGCCTTTAAAAGTTCAACCGTTCTGTCGGAAGAATGCCTCAGAATATCGCTAACCCCCATGAATGAGGGTTTGTTGTCGGTTATGATACAAGTGTTGGGAGAAATTGAATACTCGCAATCGGTAAATGCATAAAGGGCATCTATTGTCATATCAGGAGATACACCCGGCATCAGCTGTATAACAATCTCAACATTGGCGGCAGTATTGTCGTCAATCTTTTTGATCTTGATCTTCCCCTTTTCGTTTGCCCTTATTATTGATTCAATGAGTGATGATGTGGTTTTTCCGAATGGTATCTCGGTGATTATCAGCTCTTTCTTGTCAACTTTTTCGATCTTCGCCCTTACCTTAACCACGCCTCCGCGCTGACCGTCGTTGTATCTCGAAACATCAATCATCCCGGCTGTCGGGAAATCAGGATAAACCGTGAATTCCTTTCCCTGGAGATAATCGATTGTGGCGTCAATGAGCTCATTGAAATTATGAGGAAGAATCTTTGAAGCAAGACCCACCGCTATTCCCTCAACTCCCATTGAAAGCAGCAAAGGAAATTTAACCGGAAGAGTTACAGGCTCCTTGTTGCGACCGTCATAGGAGAGCTTCCATTCCGTTGTTTTTGGATTGAAGACAACATCGAGGGCGAATTTTGAAAGCCTGGCCTCTATATATCGTGGTGCTGCTGCGCCATCGCCCGTAAGAATATTACCCCAGTTACCCTGGGTATCAATAAGCAGATCCCTTTCTCCGATCTGAACCAGGGCATCGCCAATTGATGCATCTCCGTGTGGATGGAACTGCATCGTATGTCCTATGATATTTGCGACCTTGTTGTACCTGCCGTCATCCATACGCTTCATTGAATGAAGGATACGGCGCTGAACGGGTTTAAGACCGTCGTGGAGTGCAGGCACAGCACGTTCAAGTATCACATATGATGCATAATCAAGGAACCAGTCCTGGTACATCCCCGAAAGGGCTGTCACGGAATGAAGCGCAACAGGTCCTTCGGGAATATTTTCGCCGCCCTGGGTATTCCCTGCTTCTGGTTCGTAATCCTCAATAAGTATCATACACGCCTGCTATTCTGTTAATTACACTTCTTCCTCAACCTTATCTTCTTCTATCCGCAGGTTATCAATAATAAAATCCTGCCTCTCAGGTGTATTTTTTCCCATATAAAATTCAAGGTACCCGTTGATTGTATCCTGCTTTTTCATCCTCACCGGCTCCAGCCGCATATCTTTACCTATAAAGTGCTGGAATTCGTCCGGAGATATCTCGCCCAATCCCTTGAACCTTGTAATTTCAGGGTTCGGGCCAAGTGCCTTGATGGCTTTGGTCTTCTCATCATGCGAATAGCAATACCTTGTCTCCTTCTTATTCCTGACCCTGAAAAGAGGAGTCTGGAGAATATAGACATGCCCCTTTTTTACCAGATCTGGAAAGAATTGCAGGAAGAAAGTAAGGAGAAGCAGCCTGATATGCATCCCATCGACATCGGCATCTGTTGCCATGATGACGTTATTATAACGCAGGTTTTCTATATCTTCCTCAATGTTCAGTGCTGCCTGAAGAAGATTAAACTCCTCATTCTCATAGACGATCTTTTTTGTAAGACCATATGTGTTGAGCGGCTTTCCCCGGAGGCTGAATACAGCCTGAGTCTCAACGTCGCGCGACTTTGTTATTGATCCACTGGCCGAATCGCCCTCGGTAATGAAGATCGTTGAATCGAGCTTCCTTGTATCATTGGTGTTATAATGTATCCTGCAGTCTCTCAGCTTCTTGTTATGAAGGCTCACCTTTTTTGCCCTCTCTCTTGCCAGCTTCTGGATCGATGATATAGCTTTCCTCTCCTTCTCGGAATCCTGGATCTTCTGGAGCATGATCCTTGCTGTTTCCTGATTCTTATGAAGATAATCGTCGAGTGCCTTTTTAATGAATTCAGAGATGAAGTTTCTCACAGAAGGCCCCTCGGGGCCCATATCCTTTGAGCCCAGTTTTGTCTTGGTCTGAGACTCGAATATCGGTTCTTCCACTTTAATGCTTATAGCGGCGATTATCGACGATCTGATATCGGCAGAGTCATAGTCTTTCTTGTAAAAATCCTTTATCGTCCTTACAAGAGCTTCCTTGAAAGCTGCAAGGTGAGTACCTCCCTGTGTCGTATTCTGGCCGTTTACGAAGCTGTAATAATCTTCGCCATACTGAAGTCCATGAGTGAAAGCTAATTCTATGTCTTCGCCCTTCAGGTGAATAAGGGGATAAAGTCCCTCCTTGCTCATGTTCTCGTTCAGAAGGTCGGCCAGGCCATTCCTTGAAAAGAACTTGTTGCCGTTGAAATTAATCACCAGTCCCGAGTTCAGGTATACGTAGTTTTTCAGCAAAGAGTCTACGTATTCCGAGATATAGAAATAGTTCCCGAACATAGTTTCATCCGGCTGGAAGATCACTTCGACACCATTCTCCTCATTAGTGGGTTTAAGCTGGTGATCCTTTATTGTGACCCCATGTTCAAACTCGCTGATTTTGATCTGACCATCGCGTATTGATCTGATAACAAACTTCGATGAGAGGGCATTGACTGCTTTTACTCCGACACCGTTAAGACCGACAGATTTTTTGAATGCTTTTGAGTCGTACTTTGCACCGGTGTTCATTCTGGAAACCGCATCAAGGACCTTGCCCAGCGGTATCCCGCGGCCATAATCACGAACCCTTACTTCCCTACCGTTAATCGACACATCTATTTTCTTGCCGAAACCCATCATGTACTCGTCGACAGCATTGTCCATCACCTCTTTCAGAAGGACGTATACGCCGTCATCCTGAGAAGATCCATCGCCCAGCTTTCCAATGTACATGCCGGGTCTGAGGCGGATATGTTCTCTCCACTCAAGGGTTTTTATATGTTCCTCAGAATATCCAACAACAGTCATCTTGAAAAAATTTTGCGCAAATATAAGTATTTACAATGGTCGCTACCCGGCGATTTTTCAACAATTTGACGTATTTTTAATCACTTAAAAGTGACAAAAAGAGATCGGACAGAATATTTTTCTGATTGATTGACAATTACCCTGTCAGTAAAATGTTAATAAATGGAATTCAGAAAAGAACAGCAACGACCCTGAACTGTGACTTTTTCCTGTTGAAGTCTTCGTGCATAAGATCAAAATCCCATATCCATTCTTCAGTCAATTTACCATGAGGCAGCTCTGCAAGCAGGGTGCTGTTTTCAGTCAAAGTACTATCAGAGGCATAAACAACTTCCTTCACATCTGAGATCAGAATTGATGGATGCTTCCTCAGAAAACTGATATGTTTTTCCTGTACTTCTTTTCTGAAACCAAAAAATTCTTGTTCCGTTGCTTTCGATTTTTTTCTTAATAGTTTTTCAGGAAGTATCTCCAGCTGGGTAAGGATATTTAGTGAAATAACCATTCCCGGATCTTCAACAGGATCATACGCTGGGATCACTATTTTATCCAGAGATTGCAACCTGTTGAAAAAAGTTCTGTTGCCTGCTTTGTTCCAAACCTCCTCAATCAATCCGCCTGAAACATCCTGGTCAGAGATCTCAACGTTCTTCATTGATGAAGTCTGTTCGAAGACTTCAGGGGGATGTACAATATCGATCAGGCATATCTTTTTAGTCCGTTCGGCCATCTCAGCGAGAGGAAGCTCCATTAACCATCCGCTGCCCAGAACGGTTATCCTTGACGGTCTCACTTCATCGAGTGCCTTTATGATGAATTCCCTGCAATGTGCGAGGTGGTTGTCCCAACCGTCAAGCTGATTAAGATGACGGTAGATCAGTCCCTGCTGATAATTGTAATAGCCCATCCTGTGAAGGATCCGGCGGTATGATGAAGTGTGCGGCATTATTTGTTGCTTTCTGCCCTGACCTCTTTCAGGGCATCTGTCATAATCATCTGAAAATTTGCAGCAAGTTCATCGCAATTTTTTGTGCCGAACGATTCAGGCGGCACAGGATCGAGAACTTTTATTGTGATCCTGTGAAATCCTCCGAAAATAAAACCATGCTTCGGCAGAATACCACCTGTCCCATCAATGAGAACAGGAAGTACCGGTACTTGTGCAGCGAGGGCAAGCTGGAATGCTCCCCTCTTGAAGAAGCCTATCTGGTTGTCAGTGGACCGCGTGCCCTCCGGGAAGAGCATAATAGAAGACCCTTCTTTAAGACATTTATAAGATCCCTCCATCATTTTCTCCTTGCTCTCCTTATCTCCTCTGTTAACTGTAATATAATCAGCCAGTTTCAGGTACCAGCCAATAATAGGTAACTTGTCGTTTTCTATTTTTGAGATCCACTTGAAACGGTAACGCAAGCACATCACAAGGAGAATATCAAGGATCGACATATGATTGCAGATGATAACATAAGTAGTCCCTTTCACTGCCTTTTTCCTGCCCTCAATCTTTATTTTCCATATCGGAACCGTGTATGATAAAAAGAGCCCCTGGAATATGAGCATGGCATGCGTCACTTTCCTTTTCCTGTCGAAAGGCAGTGCCAGTAGCCAGGCAATTAATGTTACCGGGAACAAGACAACGATAAGCGTTATCCCTATCAGCCATACTACTATTGATTTTAAAACATCCATGGCACAAAAATAGCTTTTCTTATGTTAAGCATCTCCTCAATATCCTCTGGCATATGTCTGCAACCAATCAGTTTTTTTGATGTTGAGGACATGGCAGCTGAACCTTCCAGGTTGCATTCTCTTATTATACCATCAGTAACTTTCAACGAACAATGATGTTTAATGCCATCAATCTCAAATTCCTTATTTATCTGATATTCCGGACCATAGGCATAGTTCCAATCCCATCTCCTGTATTTCGATTCTGCAAGCGAATCTATTACTGATTTCTCTTCAGGTGTTAATTGTATCAATTCATTTTCTTTCTCCCTTTCACTAAAAAACTGAAACATCGATGAAGTGAATTCACTCATATTCATTCCGGGAATTCTTTCCTTCAGGTTAACGACTGATGAAGGATTTGAGCTGACAGCCCGGGTTAAATAGGCAGAAGTATCCTTTCTCAATGATTTACTGAGGATCTCCATCTTTGAATCAAAAAGAAGTGTGCCATGGTGCAGCACTCTCTGACGGAAAACATGTTCTGCGTTACCTGAAATTTTAAGCCCGTCCACCTTCAGGTCGTTCTTCCCTTCAAACTTTGCATCCACTCCCAGGGTTGAAAGAAATCCGATGACAGGAAGAGTATATTTCCTGAAATCGACCTGTCTGCCCTGAACACTCTGAAAGATAAACGAGAAGTTCAGGTTTCCCTCGTCATGAAAAACTGCGCCTCCGCCTGAAATCCTTCGTATGACAGGAATATTGTTATCTGTTACAAAAACTGTATCTGCCTCCCTGTGGGCAACCTGGTGTTTACCTATAATTACTGAAGGGTTGTTGACGGAAAGGACGAAAAAGTCCTCCTTTCTGTGTTTGAGTAGGTACTCATCAACTGCGAGGTTGAAAAAGGGATCAGTGGATTTAAGATTGAGGCAAAACATAAATTTTTTTATCAGTCAATTCATACAACTTATATACCCCCCATCCGATCAGCGAACCCAGCATTGCTCCGCAGATAACATCACCGGGGTAATGCGCTCCGAGGTATATCCTGCTGTATCCTATCACTGAAGCCCAGATAAGTATGCTTATTGTAAACCATCTTTTTCTGATGAACATCAGGCTCAGCAGCGCCACATTGAATGAATTTGCAGCATGTGACGAAACAAAACCGTAAAGTCCGCCGCATTTCCCATTCACAAGATGGACCAGCCCCTCAAGGGATGGCTCATGGCATGGTCTTAGCCGGTGAAATATGTTCTTGAACAGCTGAACAGAGCCCTGGTCTGCAAGCACTACAGCCAGGATTATAAATAAGAGGATGACCGGGAATTTCTTTTTGTATTTAATCCCTATCAATATTAGAATAGCAAGGTAAAGAGGCACCCAGATTACCCTTCCGCTTATGGCATACATCACCTTGTCCCAGAAGGGAGAGTTCAGTGAATTAATAAAAAGGAAAAGATGCTGGTCAAGGTGTCCAATCATACAGGGAATATTATCAACTAGTCATGACTTTCCAGAGCATATCCTTTAGCGTTGAGATACCCAGTCCGGTAATAGATGAAATGAAGACCCTTGGCACATCGGGAAGATCCTTCCTGGTCTCTCCCATAAGTTCCTCGTCAAGGAGGTCAGATTTAGAGATGGCCAGTACGCGCTTCTTGTCAAGCAGCTGTGGATTGTACATTTTGAGCTCATTGAGAAGAATTTCATATTCCTCCCTGATATTACTGCTGTCGGCAGGTACCAGGAAAAGAAGTATGGAATTTCGCTCAATATGTCTTAAAAATCTGATGCCTAAACCCTTCCCTTCATGTGCTCCTTCAATTATCCCTGGTATGTCAGCCATCACAAATGATTTGTTATCACGGTAGCTTACGATTCCAAGATTGGGAACGAGAGTGGTGAATGGGTAATCAGCGATTTTTGGCTTTGCTGCTGATACTACTGAGAGGAGTGTTGACTTTCCTGCATTGGGAAAACCTACAAGTCCTACATCAGCAAGAATTTTCAGCTCCAGGATATACCAGTTTTGCTCACAATCTTCGCCTGGCTGTGCGTAACGTGGAGTCCGGTTGGTCGAAGATTTAAAATGGACATTGCCCTGTCCTCCCCTTCCGCCTTTGGTCAGGATCTTCTCCTCGCCGTTTGCTGTTATTTCAAAGATGACCTCTTCATTTTCCGCGGTTTTGGCAACTGTTCCAAGAGGAACTTCAATGATCACATCCTTTCCGTCGGCGCCAGTGGACTGTTGCTTTCCTCCTGATCCTCCATTGTCGGCAAAAATATGCCTCTGGTACCTCAGGTGAATCAATGTCCACATCTGATCATTGCCACGCAGGATTATATGCCCACCTCTTCCTCCATCGCCGCCGTCGGGACCGCCTTTAGGCATAGATTTTTCCCTGCGAAGATGTGCCGATCCGGCTCCCCCATTGCCTGAACGGCAGAAGATCTTTATATAGTCAACGAAATTGGATCCTGGCATTATAAATATTTCTTCATAAGCTTTGAAAGTCTCCCGAAGATATCATCAATGGTTCCCATGCCGTTAACAGGCTGATATATGCCTCTCTTGCGGCAATAATCGATTATTGGTTCGGTTTTGGCTTTGTAAACATCGATCCGGTTTTCAACAACTGCCGGATCTTTGTCGTCAGGCCTACCGGACTGCTCTGCCCTAAGCATCAGTCTCTTGACCAGCTCATTATGATCGACATCGAGGACCAGCATGCTGTCTATCTTCATCTCCCTTTTATTAAGCATTTTCTCAAGCTCTTCTGTCTGGGCAACTGTCCTGGGGAAGCCGTCGAAGAGGAAGCCTGCCTTACCTTTGGTGCCGTCGATCTTTGCTGCTATCATCTCAATAACAACTTCATCAGGCACAAGTTCACCTTTCGACATTATCGAGCTCATTCTTTTACCGAGATCAGTGCCTGCAGCTATCTCTGCCCTGAGCATATCGCCTGTTGACAAATGCATCAGGTTGAATTTTTCGGCAAGTCTCACTGACTGTGTTCCCTTGCCCGATCCCGGAGGACCAAAAATCAAAAAGTTTACCATGATATTAAATGAATTATTTTAAGATTATGTATCAAAGTTTTCAAAATATTTTTCTATTCTATTACCCCCTTTCTTATTTCCCCCAAGGGGTCAATGATTATTTCTGCTCCTTCCCCCGTGGGGGAAGGCGGGAAGGGGGTTTATATTATTTAATTAAGGTATAAACTGACGGAAGGTTTCTTCCATACCCATCGTAATCGAGTCCGAAGCCTACCACAAAATCGTTTGGTATTTCAAAGCCGGCATAGTTGACAGGTATTTTTTTTGTGTAGGCTTTTGGCTTGAAGAGAAGGGTGGCAACTCTTATATCAGCCACTTTCCTGACTTTCAGCTCACCCACAATAAGTTCAAGTGTGTGGCCTGTGTCAACAATATCTTCAATGACAACAACATGCATATTCTTTATGTCTTCATTCCATCCTATCAGCTCCTTGACTGATCCGGATGATTTGGTTCCCTCATATGAAGCAAGCTTTACGAATGATATTTTTGCCTTCAGGTTGATCCTCTTGAAAAGTTCTGCGGCAAAGAGGAAGGCTCCGTTTAGTATTCCCAGGAACACAACATCTTTCCCCGAATAGTCTCTGTTTATTTCCTCTGCCATCACATCAATTCTTTTGCTGATGACATCGCCGGGGATCATTTCCCTGAATTTTTTATCGAGTATAACTGTCTCTTTCATGCCGGATATTTTGAATTTCAAGCCGGTGTGAAAATATGAAAATAATAGCTTATTTTTGTTTTAATCAGGAAGTAAAATTTATACAATATATATGAAACCCAAGGTAAGCATAATTATGGGAAGCACATCGGATCTGCCTGTGATGGAAAAAGCAGCAAAGATCCTCAATGATTTCAAGATCCCTTTTGAGATGAATGCCCTATCAGCACACCGGACTCCTGATGAAGTCGGGAAATTTGCAAAAGGAGCTGCCGGAAGAGGGATCAAGGTGATTATTGCTGCTGCCGGAATGGCTGCCCATCTTCCGGGAGTCATTGCGTCAATGACACCCCTTCCTGTTATCGGTGTACCTGTCAAAGCCTCACTTGAAGGACTCGATTCTGTTCTTTCAATAATCCAGATGCCTCCCGGAGTCCCTGTAGCAACTGTCGGAATCGATGCTGCACAGAATGCAGGTATTCTTGCCGCACAGATAATCGGAACAAGTGATGAAAAGATTATGGCGGAGATCGTTAAATACAAGGAGAGCCTGAAGAAGAAGATCGTTGATGCAAATATGGAGCTCAAAGAGGTTAAATTTCCCTTTAAGACAAACTAATCGTTCTTCTCTGTGGAGCTCTGTGTTTCTCCGGATTTCCTCTGTGTAATAAAAGAATAAAAAACTTACACAGAGTGACACAGAGGACCACAGAGTGACACAGAGGAATAAAATAGATTAATCCTGCCATCCGGATTGATTTTTTTTGTATCTTAGTAGTTTATACTGAAACACTTGTACTCGCTGCACAGGATAATTGTTTCATTATTTGCTGTTTTTCTTTCTTACAACGCCTCCGGTGGTAATCCGTATTTGAATTATGCCGGGGCGGGTGAAGCAGGAATGGGATCGGTTTGCATAATGAAAACCGGCTTTTGGCCTTCATTCAGTAACCAGGCTCTTCTTGCATTTAACACTTCATACATTGCCGGCATCAATTACGAGAACAGGTTCAATATGTGGGAACTCGGGACACGTACCGCCGGGCTGGTTATACCTGCTGGAAAAACTTCCATTGGGGCATGCTATTCACATTTCGGGTATTCTGATTTCAGGAGATCGATGGCCGGTCTTGCCTGTGGAATGCAACTTGGTAAGAATTTCGCAGCAGGGATCCAGATTGATTATTTCCTTGAAAAAACTTCAGGTGATTATGATAATTATCAATCAGTTACTTATGAAGCCGGGCTATTTTTCAAACCTTCTGAAAAGGTAAACATCGGCCTGCATATTTTCAATCCTGTTCCCAACTCGTTGAGGAAAGCAATGATGCCTTCATCAATTCGGGCTGGCGCGGGCATTGTGCTAAGCAAAGTGCTATTTGCCGGCGCAGAAGCTGAAATGAGTCCGGGAGGGAAGCTCATCGTGAGAACAGGTTTTGAATATGAAGCAGTGAAGAAACTACGGCTTCGTGGAGGTTTCAGCAGCGAAAATACATCCTTCACCTTCGGATTGGGTTATCTTCTGAAGTCTCTTCAAATCGACCTGAGCTTTGCCACACATGAAAAACTTGGCATAACCTCAAGTGTATCGCTGATATTCAAGATAAAATGATGAAATCCATTAACCGTAAAGAAAGAATTATTAAAAACTTACACAGAGAGACACAGAGAACCACAGAGTGACACAGAGAAAACAAATACCATTGATATGGAAATAAATGATATAACACAAAGAATTATAGGATGTGCAATTGAAGTACACAAAGCACTTGGTCCCGGATTGCTTGAATCCGCATATGAAGAATGCCTTTCTTTTGAATTGATAAAAGCAGGTCTCAGTATTAATAGACAACAGCCAACCCCGGTAGTATACAAGGATGTAAGACTGGATTGTGGTTACCGGATCGACATCCTTGTTGAAAATTCAATTGTTCTTGAGTTGAAAGTCGTTGATGAATTTAATCCGGTACATGAAGCACAGATTCTTACATATATGAAATTCTCAAATAAATCTGTTGGTTTGTTGATTAACTTTAATGTAACGGTGCTTAAAAATGGTATCAGAAGATTCCGTTTATAGCCTCTGTGTCACTCTGTGGTCCTCCGGATTTCCTCTGTGTAACTCTTTTCTTTGAATATAAACTGACCCGTCAATTTGATGAAAAGATATATCTGGATATTATTTCTATTCCTCTTCCCTGTTTTACTTTTCTGTCAGAAAAAAGATCTTTCTGAAGAAATAATATCAATTGCAGAGGAGCTTACGCTGGAGGAATCAAATCCTGAGGCGGTCAATATGTACCTGGAGCAGCTTCATGAGCTGTCGGAGAATCCGGTAAATATCAATTCAGCAGATGAGTCAGAAATATCGCGCCTCTTTTTCCTCTCCGACTTCCAAGTTAAAGCGCTTGCCGATTATATTACTACTTCCGGCAAAATAGTATCGGTATTTGAGATAGCTTCCATCCCGGGATTCGACCGTCAGACAGTTGAAATGATCATCCCTTTTATTGAACTGTCTCAAAAAGATACCTTTATTACCGACAATTTCCGTTTGCACAGCACTTTTCTTACCAACATAATTATCAAGCCAGGCGAAAAAGATACATCCTGCCTCGGTCCTTCATACAAATTACTTTCGAAATACAAATTAACTGCAGGGAGATTTACAGGCGGATTTACGCTTGAAAAAGACCCGGGGGAATATTTAACTGATTTTCTGTCGGGATATCTCTCCTATACGGGAAAAGGATTTATCAGAAGGGTGATCGCCGGTGATTTTTCCGCCAGATTCGGGCAGGGGATGAATATCAATACCGGAATACACACTGGCCTTTCACTAACGGCTCCCGGTTATTTTGCCGCCCGTAATGAGATAAGACCATACACTTCAACTGACGAAAACAACTTCTTCAGGGGCGCTGCCGCACAGTTTTCCTTGAAAAAAGCAGGGATCACACTATTCATTTCTCACAATAAAATTGATGCTACTACTTCTGCCATTGATGATTCTGCAATGCTTATTGCTGAGAGGTTTTACGAAACGGGCCTGCACAATACGGCTTCACTTATGCTGAAAAAAGACGCAGTTACAGAAACATCATACGGAATAAATCTTACTTATAATTTCAGATATGTGAAAGCCGGACTCTGCTGGTCGGAAAGCCGGCTTTCACTTCCATTAATACCGGAGAAAAAAGATCCTGAAAATCTGTACGCTTTCTCCGGGACCAGGTGTACACTATTTTCGGGCTATTACAGCAGTTTAATAAACAGGTTATTGCTCTACGGCGAATTCTCTCTGAATGACCTGCATAACTATGCCATGGTCCAGGGGGCTGCATTGAAACCCTCAGACAGGCTAACTGTCAATTTCCTGTTCAGGAATTACACACCCGGATATTCCAGCTTCCACAGTAATGGTCCGGGCAGCAATTCTTCAAACAATAACGTGCAGGGGATCTTAGGGAACTTCATCTTTGAGGCAGCCAGACATTTATTTATAAGTGCAGGATGTGACATAAGTCATTCCCCATGGCTGAAATACAGGACCAGTTTCCCGTCGCTAGCCAGACGGACAGAAATAAAGCTGCAATACAATCCTCTCGAAAACCTGACTTTTAATCTTTCATATAATATAAGGTATGCGCTGGTCAACGACGATCATGGATCAGGCATTGCGGGTATTGAGGAAATAAAGAGCCGGACACTGAAAGGGCAGGTGAAATACGGATTTAATGAAAGAGTCTCATTCCTGACACGGATCGATTACAAAGTTGCTGATCCTTCAGGAAGTGATGGGATGCTTTTCCTGCAGGATGTGGTTTACAATTTCACACAGGTACCCGTCACACTTTGGTTCAGGTATTGCATATTCAATACAGATGACTGGAATTCAAGGCTTTACACTTATGAGAATGATTTACTTAACTGTTTCAGCATCCCGGCGCTCTCCGGAAAAGGAACAAGAAGCTATATGATGCTTAAATGGGAATTTGGTAATCGTGCTGAACTCCGGCTCAAATATGCCCTTACTTCATTAACTACTGATAAATATACTACTGAGGATAAAGACGAATTCAAATTACAATTCAGGATTTGGTTTTAAAAACCCACCCCAAACCTCCCGCTTCGCTCAAGCTTCGCGGGACAAGCTTTCCCCGGAGTGGATTCTTCTCCCACTCTCCTCTTCTCACCATCTCCCCCTCTTCTTTCGGTCGCTTTCTATCTTTCCTCGGCAGTCTTTATATCACGGATATTGAGCTGAAGATTCTTACTTCCACGAAACTCATTCATTTCAATCGAATAGCAGATGTCGAAAGGATTTCTGGCTTTGATATATTCAAAATTATTTGCAAGGTTAAAACCAATTGCAGGAACTGATTTCGTCGGAGATGATTCCTGGCACAGATCCAGTTTAAGATGCTCACCGTTAGCTCCTACCATGCGTCCTGATCCTGTATCAAATACATTTCTTGATACAAACAGCGGGGACATATTTTCAGGTCCGAAAGGCTGGAACTGGCTCATCACTCTGAAAAACTCATCATTGATCTCAGAAAATGAAAGTTCCGTATCAATAAATATCCTCGGAACCAACTGGTCTTCGGTTATTGTTCTGTTTACGTACTGCTCGAACCGTTCAATGAAAGGTTTGATATTTTCCTTTTTAAGTGTAAGCCCCGCAGCGAACATGTGCCCTCCGAAGCTCTCCAGCAAGTCGCTGCAGGCTTCGATAGCCTGGTAAAGATCATAACCCTGCACCGACCTTGCTGATCCTGTGGCAAAACCGTTTGATTCAGTTAGGATAACCGTTGGACGGTAATATGTCTCAATCAGCCTCGAAGCCACTATTCCTATCACTCCTTTTTTCCATGCCGGATTATACAGGACAGTCGTTTTTGCATTCGTATTGCTCTGATCCTCAGAGATCATTCTCATGGCTTCAGTGGTTATTACCCTGTCGATGGTTCTCCTCTCGATATTGAAGTTGTTTATCTCCTTACTGATGCCTGTAGCCAGTTTCGAGTTATTTGAAATGAGAAGTTCAACTGCCTTGCTGCCAGTTTCCATCCGTCCTGCTGCATTTATTCTTGGTCCGATCTTGAAGACAACATCTTCTACTGTCAATGCTCTGAACACTTCAGCTTCGCGTAAGATCTCTTTTAATCCCATCCTGGGAGATTCATTTAGCTGCTTAAGTCCAAAATATGCCAATATTCTGTTCTCTCCGGTTATGGGAACTATATCAGAGGCTATGCTGACAGCAACAAGGTCAAGATATGCGGCTATTGCACTGAAGGGTATGCCATGGATCTTCGAATATGCGTGAACAAGCTTGAATCCCACACCGCAACCCGACAGCTCTTTGTAAGGATATGTGCATCCGGGTTGTTTTGGATCCAGGACTGCAAGGGCCTTAGGTATTTCATAACCGGGGTAATGATGGTCACAGACAATCACATCCAGTCCCTTTGATTTTGCATAGCTGATCTTCTCAACTGCCTTTATTCCGCAATCGAGTGTGATGATAATTTTACAGTTATTCTGTTCAGCGAAATCAATTCCCTGGAAAGAGACCCCATAGCCTTCCTTATACCTGTCGGGTATATAGTATTCCACATTAGAGTATTGTTCCTTCAAAAATGAGTAAACCAGGGCAACAGCAGTAGTTCCGTCAACATCATAATCGCCGTAGACAAGTATCTTTTCATTTTTCTTGATTGCCGTGGAGAGCCTGTCGACTGCTATATTCATGTCCTTCATCATGAAAGGATCATGAAGAAATTCGAGGCTCGGATTAAAGAATGCGTGGGATTCGGCAGCTGTTGTTATACCTCTCTGCACCATAAGGTTAGCGAGTGACTCCGATACTCCCAGGGCCCCAGCCAGCTGTCTGACAACAACGCTGTCACCGCGCTCTTTGATAACCCATTTCTTTTCCATCAGCTTTGTGTCTTAAACCATTCGAGGTCAAAAATACCTTTAATTTTTCTCTTTAATGCTTCTTTTACTTTTTCGATATCCTGTCTGACCCCTAATTCCTTTTCAACGGAGGTCACTCCCTTGTCAGTGAATCCGCAGGGATTTATATGGCTGAAGTATGAAAGGTCGGTGTTTACATTGAATGCAAAACCATGCATTGTAACAAACTTGCTTGCTCTAACACCAATAGCACAAATTTTTCTCGCTTTCCCCTTTAATTCAGGATCAAGCCACACACCGGTACTTCCGGGAAGTCTTGTGCCTTTAAGTCCGAGTTCCCCTAATGTTTGAATTATAGCTTCCTCAATTCGGAAGATATACTCCTTCAGACCAATCTTTATAACTTCCAGGTCGAAAATCGGATAGCCTACAATTTGTCCGGGACCGTGGTAAGTTATATCGCCGCCTCTGTCAATTTTATAGAACTTTGCATCATTAGCCTGCAGTTGAATATAATCAATAAGCAGGTTATTTTCTGATCCGCTTTTTCCAAGAGTATAAACGTGAGGATGTTCGACAAAGATCAATGTTCCGGCAAGATTTACCGGTGACACTGAAGTTTCCGCTGCCTTTTTTTTAGCATCAACAAGCTTGTTAAAAATCTCAGTTTGGTAATCCCAGGTCTGTTTGTAATCTTTCAGCCCAATATCCTCATATATAACACTATAGCTCAACTAAACCCTTTGCTTTATTATGTCTCAAGATAATCATAAAATTCTTTGCGTCACATGTTTTTCAGCATGAAAAGATGAACGCACGAGAGGTGAGCTTTCGGCAAAATCAAATCCTTTATCCAGTGCCGATCTTCTGTACATTTCAAATTTCTCGGGGGTAATATATTCAACAACATCCATATGCATGGGAGAGGGTTTAAGATATTGTCCGATAGTCAGGATCCTGCATCCGGCATTACAGAGATCGTCAATAGTTTCAAAAACTTCATCTTCATTTTCTCCCAGTCCGAGCATAAAGCCCGATTTAGAGGGTCTGCCTAGCTTTGAAATATATCTTAAAACGTCAAGACTCTTTTCATATTTTGCCTTTGTACGGATAACAGGTGTGAGTCTTCTGACAGTCTCGATATTATGAGAAATTACATCAGGTCCGGCATCAATGATTTTCTGAATATTTTCAGGGACAGCATCAAAATCCGGGATAAGTGTCTCAATAGTCAGTGCCGGGTTTATACTTTTTATTGTGGTAATTACTTCAGCCCAGAATGATGCGCCGCCATCACTTAGATCGTCGCGGTCGACAGAGGTGATAACTGTATGTCTGAGCTTAAGTGTTTTAATCGATTCAGCCAGTCTTTTTGGCTCGCCAGGATCTGGAGGAAGAGGTTTCCCGGTTTTTGTATTGCAGAATTTGCATGCCCTCGTACAGATATCTCCGAGTATCATGAAAGTGGCTGTTCCTGCATTCCAGCATTCACCTATATTGGGACAGTTTCCGCTGGTACAAATGGTATGGAGGTTATTATCTCTGACCAGGTGTTTTACCCTTGAGTAATTCTCCCCACTAGCCCGTTGCATCTTAAGCCACTCAGGTAATCTCCTGCCTCGTTCCATGATTTAAATTATTGAAAGGCAAAGGTAATTATTCTCTGTGTATCTCTGTGATTCTCAATATTTCCTCTGTGTAAGTTCTTGTAAACCAAAAAAAACTTACACAGAGTGACACAGAGAACCACAGAGAGTCACAGAGAAAAAAATATTATATTTGTTTGCAATGATATCCATAAACGACTAAAAATATTTACCATGGCAAATGATGATTTCAAAATGAACCATACCTACCAGACGGTAATAGGTGATTTTCCTAAAGTTGGTATCCGGCCGGCTATCGACGGCCGTGAGCGCGGAGTAAGGGAATCTCTCGAAAAACAGACAATGGAGATGGCAAAAAATGCCGCAGAACTTATTTCAAAAACCCTTAAATATCCAAACGGAAAATCAGTTGAATGTGTCATTTCTGACACCTGCATCGGAGGAGTGGCAGAAGCAGCATCATGTGCCGAAAAATTCAAAAAGCACGGCGTCGGAGTTAGCCTTACAGTAACTCCCTGCTGGTGCTACGGGAGCGAAACGATCGACATGGATCGGGAAATACCAAAAGCCATCTGGGGATTCAACGGCACTGAACGTCCGGGAGCAGTTTACCTTGCTGCAGCACTGGCAGGACATACAATGAAAGGGCTTCCTGCATTCGGTATTTATGGACATGATGTTCAGGATTCCGGCAATCATTCTATTCCTGATGATGTCAGGGAGAAGATCCTCAGGTTTGTTAAGGCAGGTCTGGCAGCAGCATATATGAAAGGGAAATCATACCTGTCAATGGGTTCAGTTTCAATGGGTATAGCAGGATCAATAGTGAGGGAAGATTTCTTCCAGGAGTACCTGGGGATGCGCAACGAATATATCGACATGAGCGAGTTCAACAGGAGGCTTAATGAAAACATCTATGACAAGGAAGAATTTAAGAAAGGACTGGCATGGACAAAGAAATTTTGTAAGGAAGGAAAAGACCTTAATGCAAAACCCAAATCAAGGGTCCGAAAGGATGAAGAGTGGGAGGTTGTAGTAAAAATGACTTTGATTGCCCGCGATCTGATGGTAGGAAATCCTAAGCTTAAGAAGCTTGGTTTCGGTGAAGAATCGCATGGTCATAATGCAATTCTTGCAGGTTTTCAGGGTCAGCGCCAGTGGACAGACCATATGCCAAACGGAGATTTTCTCGAAGCAATACTCTGCTCATCCTTCGACTGGAACGGATTACGTCCACCATATCTTATTGCCACTGAGAATGATGCAATGAATGGCGTACCAATGTTGTTCGGTTATCTTCTCACCAACACAGCCCAGATGTTCTCTGACATCCGCACATATTGGAGTCCTGATGCAATTAAAAGGGTAACAAAAGTCAAACCGGCAGGACTGGCAGCAAACGGAGTTATTCATCTTATAAATTCAGGAGCTTCAGCACTTGATTTTTCGGGCAGGCAGACAAACAAAGGAGAATCATGTATCAAACCTTTCTGGGAAATAACATCAAAAGATGCTGCAGAATGCCTGAAGGCAACCAGATGGGAGCCGGCCGATATTGGCTACTTCAGAGGAGGTGGTTTTTCATCACAATTTGATACAAAAGGTATTATGCCCGTAACCATTTCAAGAGTCAATCTTGTAAAAGGTCTTGGCCCGGTTCTCCAGCTTGCCGAAGGATGGACAGTGGAGCTTCCTGAGAAAATGAACAAGATCCTTACTGACAGAACAAACCCGACATGGCCGACAACCTGGTTTACGCCAAGGCTTACAGGTAAAGGTCCGTTCACTGACGTCTATTCAGTCATGGCCAACTGGGGAGCAAATCATTCAGCTTCAAGCTATGGACATATAGGTGCAGATCTTATTTCACTGGCATCGCTTCTGCGGATTCCGGTATGCATGCATAACGTGCCTGAGGAAAAAATCTTCAGGCCCAGCTCCTGGAATGCTTTTGGCATGGACAAGGAGGGTTCAGATTACAGGGCATGTAATAATTATGGACCTTTATATAAATAGGACAGCAGGCCTGCAGGACAAAGAAACGGCAATTGCATATTGTTACTAATAATCTGATTATCTGTATAATATGTTATATAGTGATATATATCACTTTGCAGGACTTTCGCACAATTTAAACACATTCTTAATGTTTTATAAATGTGAAATATTTTTATCCTTTTAATATTTCTTCTATGAAAACATTTAAGTCGTTTTTATCAATAGTCTGTCTAGTCCTGGTATTTGCATTCAATGCATGTACGAAAGATAATGGTGGAAATGTAAACGGGAATAATACGGTAACTGTTACTGGCAGTTATTCGGTATTTGCCTGGAACGACCTTGGAATGCATTGCCTCAATCCGACTTATGACAAGGCAGTAATCCTTCCGCCATACAACAATCTTCTGGTTCAGGTTGTCAAGAGAGGTGCTGCACCAGAAATTGTAACATCAGGAATTACAGTATCTTACAGCATTCTTAACAATACCTCTTCATATGGTAAGCGCTCTTATGGAGGATTCTGGGATAATGCGCAGAAACTATTCGGAGTGACACTTGCCCACAATACAGGACTAAAGGGAAACGGTCTTTCAGGAACCATGACTGCAGTTGATAATCATTTTATCGTTGAAGGAATTCCGGTTGTTCCCGTTGATGACGGCAATAAATGGAATCCATACCAGATTGCCGAAGTCGTTGTTAAAGACGGCAGCGGAAATACTCTCGCAACAACAAGAGCTACCGTCCCCACTTCGGATGAGATAAATTGCGCAAAATGTCATGGAACTTCCACAACTGTTTTTGATAATATTCTTTCAAAGCATGATGCAGCTGAAGGAACTTCACTTAGTACCAACAAACCGGTTCTTTGCGCCAGCTGCCATCCGAGCCCGGCCCTGGGGATCACCACTGGTCCTCAGATGTATCTGTCCAAAGCAATCCATGGTTTTCATGCCACAAAAAGCGCTACATGCTATGATTGCCATCCCGGTACAACTACAAAATGCAACAGGAGTCTTGCCCATAATAACAACAATGCTGCTGACGGTAACTGCATAACCTGCCATGGAGATATGGCAAATGTCGCAAGTTCGATTACCGGTGGAAGAACACCCTGGGCATCTGAACCGGCATGCGTTACATGTCATACCGGGGTTACAGGTGTCAGCACAGGATCTGCCCTTTACCGCAATTCAAAAGGACATGGCAGCATGTACTGCTCTGCCTGTCATGGAAGTCCCCATTCCATGTATCCTTCACGTGAAGATTCAGACAATTACCAGCCAAAGCAATATCAGAGTTCAACAAAAATCAAGACTTTAGGCAGCTGTGGTTATTGTCACAGCGATTCAAGAGGTGAAGGTGCATCAGGAGAATTTACAGGAGTTCATGGCGGCACAACCCCGGAAAAGAGCATCGGATGCAGGGCTTGTCACACTTCGATCTCCACAAGCACTTCGTCCTGGCCTCATGCATATACCTGGAAAAACTCTAATTAACAGGACATCCTCATAAATTTTGAACTTATGAAAGGGGGCAGTCTCAAAAGCCCACTACCTCCCCCTGACGTTTCGGTCAGGGTACTTCCCGCCAAAGCGGGACAGGCTCTCCTCCGATGAGGAGGAGAAAGGTAATACATTATATATCTGCACTTTCTTCTCCTTTTCGAAGGAGGGGTGTCAGACGCCATTGGTGTCTGACAGGGTGGTTAATAACCTTTTGAGACAGCCCCTTTATTTTGTCCCTAAAAATGACGCATGCGTCATATCCGGATAATCATTTAATTTATAATTTGGTACCTGTAAACATTCTTTGAATCAGCAAGTCAAAAAAACAATAAACTGTCTATGGAAAATACTCCTGAAATAAGAAAAATAGAAATTGAAGAGGATACTCTGAAAGATCTTGACATAACCCGTAAGTGGTCAATGTTCATGGCCATTATTGGATTCATCGCAACAGGAATCATGGTAATTGTAGGTCTTGTTGCCGGTGTATTCCTTTCTGTTTTTAAAGCACAAAATGCACCACTGGGCATTACCGAATCGATACTCTTAATTTTTATAATCATCTTAGCGGCAATTTATTTTCTTCCAATACTTTACCTGTACCGCTTTTCAAAGCATATGGGCAACGCCATAAGAACACTCGATAAGACATTGATGCAGAAGGCATTCAAATACCTGAAAAGATATTATGTTTATATGGGGATCCTGATAATAATTATCCTTGCCTTCTATTTTGTTGCATTTATTGCATCAGGTGCTTCGCTGGCATTTTTAAAAGATATTGGAACGGGAATATAACATGACTGAAAAGAATATAGTTATTGTATTTGACTGCGGTGCCACCAATGTAAGGGTTATCGCCATCGACAGCCAGGGTAAGATCCTGGCTTCGGAATCATCATCAAACAGCACAAAACCTGATCCCTTCAATCCATCATGGAGGATATGGGATGCCGGTGACATCTGGAGGCAAATGTGTCTTTCTTCAAAGAAGATCATCCCGAAAATTGAACCCGGGAAAATTGCCGGCGTTACAGTTACAACATTCGGGGTCGATGGAACATTATTCGACAGTTCCGGGAAAATGCTTTATCCTGTAATATCATGGCAATGTGAAAGGACAGCTCCAATAATGGCTAATATTGGCAAATACATCCCCCTTGCCGATCTTTACGGGGAGTGCGGCGTGCTTCCTTTCACCTTCAATACCATTAATAAACTGATCTGGTTTGCCGAAAATAAACCTGACCTGATAGAAAAAAGTCACAGGTTCCTCTTCATGCCATCAATATTTTCATTTTTTCTTACCGGAGAAATGATCAATGATACAACAATGGCAGGCACATCAATGGCAACAGGCCTTTCCTCAAGAAAAATGTCGGATAACATCCTTAAGAAAATCGGTTTCCCACCGGCTAAATTCGGAGAAATTACTGAAGCTGGGACAATAATGGGCAAGGTAACATCCAAGGCTGCTGCGGAAACTGGTATACCTGAAGGTACACCGGTAGTTGCAACCGGACATGACACTCAGTTTGCAATTTTCGGATCAGGAGCAGAAAAGAACCAGCCTGTCCTCAGCTCAGGTACATGGGAGATCCTGATGGTCCGCTCCGGAGGTCACAAATCCGGCAAGGAACAGCTGGATATGTCAATCACAACAGAACTGGATTCAAAGCCTGGCTTATATAATATTGGCAATCAATGGATTGCATCCGGAATTATTGAATGGACAAGGAAAAACCTTTACAGCGACATTAAAGATGATGTTTACGAAGCAATGATATCCGGAGCAGAAAAGGTAGCTCCCGGCTCAAATGGTGTACAGGTTGTTCCAAAATTCTATGAAGAGCTTAAGGGGAAACCTGGCGGTCAGATCCTCGGCCTCACAATGGAAACAACACGCGATGAAATTTACCGCGCAATGCTTGAAGCTCTCTCCGAAAGGCTTGTTGAAGGAAAGACTGCTCTTGAAAATGCCGGAGGGTTCAGGGCGGAGAGTATACTCTGCGTGGGTGGCGGTTCCAAAAACAGGTTATGGAACAAGCTCAGAGCTGAATATACCGGCGTTCCCATAAAAGTTATTGACCAGAAAGAGACAACTGTTCTGGGAGCATCACTATTCGTCCAGTCTGCTTGCGGTAATGCTGCATCGCCGGAAGAAGCAAGAAAGGCTATCAATTACAACTTTGAAATTTTTAATCCATAAGGTACTTTGACTTTTTTGATCAATTGACCCCCATCCCAACCTTCCCCCAGGGGGGAAGGCTTAGAAGATCAGGCTTTCTCCCCTTGGGGGAAACGGGAAAGGGGGTCATTTAAAATAGCAGTAAGTCTAAAAAATATAACAATGCAGTACGCTTATTTCAACGGAAAATTCCTTCAGAAAGATAAAGTAAAGATCAGCCCCGACGATCGCGGATTTCTTTTTGCTGATGGAATTTATGAAGTCGTCAGATGGTACGAAGGATTCTTCTTCGACATGGAAAGCCATATGGCAAGGCTCAAAAGGAGTATGAAAGAGACCCGTTTGTCGTGGCCCGATGCCGATTCTTTTCCTTTCATAGCCGAAAAGCTGATAACCAGGAACAAGCTGAAGGACCGGCCTTCGCTTATTTATCTTCAGGTTACCAGGGGAGCTGCAAAGAGGACTCATGCTTTTCCGACTCCTCCGGTCGATCCCACAGTTTTTGCTAATGCCTGGGGATTCAATCCGGCAAAGGATATGATCTCTGCAGGGATACATACAATTCTCAGAAAGGACCCCAGATGGAACAGGTGCGACATTAAATCTGTGTCGCTTCTCCCGAATATTCTCAGCTTTCAGGAGGCTGTGGAGGCTGGTTCCATGGAATGCATTTTCATGAGGGACGGTATGATGACGGAGTGTGCACATTCAAATGCATTTTTTGTGATTGACGGGAAATTATTCACTCATCCTGAATCAGAAAATATTCTTTCCGGAGTTACCAGGAAGAATGTGATCCGCATTGCACGCGAATCCGGATTATCTGTTTTTGAGATCGCTGTTTCAGCGAACAGGATGAATGAGATCAGCGAAGCATTCGTTACCAACACTTCCTTTGAGGTTGCTCCGATTATTTCAATAGATAAAAATCCTGTCGGAAATGGGATCCCCGGACCTGTGACAAAGCTCCTGCGCGAAAAATTCGATGCTGAGATCAGGGCTTTAAAAGGCTGAAAACGGAAGTCTGAATTTTTCTATATTTGCACAAATTTTAAAAGACAATGAGCAACTCGTTACTGAGTGACCAGGAACAGATCAGGAGAAATTCCCTGGAAGAGATAAAAAAGCTGGGCATAAATCCCTATCCTGCAGCTGAATATAAAACCAATTCATTCGCAAAAGATATACTCGATAATTATACGCCTGAAAAAAATAATTATCAGGATGTAACCCTTGCCGGAAGGATAATGAGCAGGCGGATAATGGGTAATGCTTCTTTCGCTGAGATCATGGACTCTTCAGGAAGGATCCAGATCTATCTTCGCCGTGATGATATATGTCCCGGAGAAGATAAAAAGATGTACAATGACGTATTCAAGCATCATCTGGACAATGGTGATATAATCGGTGTAAAAGGATTTGTTTTTAAGACGCAGATGGGTGAAACTACCGTTCATGTAAAAGAATTCACGATCCTTTGCAAATCGTTGCATCCTCTGCCAATAGTTAAGGAGAAAGACGGAATAATATTCGATGCAATCACTGATCCCGAAATGCGTTATCGTCAGAGATATGTCGATCTTATCGTCAATCCGAATGTCCGCGATATCTTCCGCAAGAGGACCCGCATCTATCAGTCGATGCGCGAGCTCTTCAATTCAAAGGGATACCTTGAAGTAGAAACACCTGTCCTTCAACCTATTCCCGGTGGAGCAACTGCCAGGCCATTCATAACACATCATAATGCACTTGATATACCTCTGTATCTCAGGATCGCCGATGAGCTTTACCTGAAGCGTCTTATTGTCGGCGGCTACGAAGGGGTCTATGAATTTTCGAAGGACTTCCGCAATGAGGGAATGGACCGGACTCATAATCCGGAATTCACCGTAATGGAGATCTATATTGCCTACAAGGATTACAACTGGATGATGTCGTTCACCGAGGAAATAATCAGTAAGGTGGCAATGGATCTTCACGGGAAAACAGAAGTGACCTATGATGGAAAGATCATTAACCTTAAACCTCCCTACAAAAGGATCAGCATGCTTGACTCAATAAAGGAGAATACAGGTCTTGACATCACAGGCATGGATGAGGGTCAGCTCAGGAAGGCGTGCGACAATCTTGGTGTAGAGCATAACCCTACAATGGGAAAAGGCAAACTTATAGATGCAATTTTCAGCGAAAGATGTGAACATACACTTGTACAGCCGACTTTCATAATTGATTATCCCACAGAGACTTCTCCGCTGACTAAGATGCATCGCAGCAAACCCGGACTGACTGAGAGGTTTGAGCTCTTCATCAATTGCAAGGAGATAGCCAATGCATATTCAGAGCTTAATGACCCGATCGATCAGATGGCCCGTTTTCAGGATCAGATCATACTTTCTGAAAAAGGGGATAATGAAGCAATGTTCATTGACCTCGATTTTGTAAGAGCGCTGGAATATGGCATGCCTCCAACATCAGGTATGGGAATGGGAATGGACAGGGTTGCAATGCTGATGACTGACCAGCAGTCGATTCAGGATGTTCTTTTCTTCCCTCAGATGAAACCTGAAGTAAGGCTGAAGGCTGAAGGAAGCAAGCTCCAGGAGTACCTCGATATGGGAATCCCTGAAGAATGGGTGGAACCGTTAAAGAAGCTTGGCTTTACAACAATAACAAAGCTGAAGGAAATCGAAAAGGCCGGGAAGCTTGCCAACGACCTGAATGGGTACAATAAGAAGAACAAACTCGGTCTTGCCGGGTTAAGCCCCGAAGCTGTTGAAAAATGGCTGAAGTAAAGGCACAAAGGCGCAATGGCTCAAGGGTGCAACGGCATTAAAATTCTGATTTACTGAGCTTAAGATTTCCCAAGTAATCTATCAGTTTCCGCAAAAGATTATAGTAAAGAGCTATATATAAAAGGAATGATACTATCCACACCACAGCCATATTGAACCAGTAAGTGACTATTTCAAAATTGCCAAGCTTTTTCACTGGCGCATAAAAGTGAGCTCTCCCGTATTTTGATGTAGCCTTCATATATCCTGGTTCATATTTCTGAATGATCTTGTTGCGAGTCTCATAAGTCTTCTCAAAATTATCATTGGCAAGTACAAGATCCTTGAGCCATTTGTTTTCGTAATCCGCCTGTAGTTTTACCAATCCATCCATTCCGATTTCTTTTATAATGTTGGCAGTAATAATATCTGATTGTGCTATTGCCGAATTCCTCGCACGCTTAAATGGCTTTTTAAGTGATTCCAGAAACGCTTTTGCTTCCTTTGCAACGTCAGCATTGAAATTACCGGGATTCAGGGATGATTTCCATTGTGCAGGGACAATGACTCCTGCCAGGTCAGATAATTTGTCAATATTAAGGTTCAATTTAAAATAATAACCTTCCAGGTCACTCTTCCGGGCCGGATCATCCTTTATCCGGGTGCATTGCCAAAGATCTTCTATCAATGCGTCGATCAGGTATGATGCATAATAATCGTTCTGGCTCTCCTCCATTTTAAATTTAAAATATGGCTTTTCATATTTATTATTACTGAACTGATCTACAGCTAATGCTTCAAAAGACCATCGGGCTGTCATCAGGTCCCCTATCACAGGTACATATTCATGAGTTGCACTGGCAATATGAAGCTTATCGAATTTCACGAGCACACCGCTGAAGAGTAACTGCGGTATTATAATAAAAGGTATCAGAATATAAATTGTGATGACTGAATTAAAAGCCGACGAGATATTAAGCCCTAGAATGTTTGCAAAGCATGATGTGGTAAAAAGAACAAGCCAGTAGCCCAAAAGCATCCCTTTGAGACCCAGCACCAGATTGCCGATCAAAACAAAGAAGAAAGTTTGTATCGCCGATAGCAGGAACATCATCAGCACCTTGGAATTCAGATAGCTGAACCAGCTAAGATTGAGAAACGATTCCCTTTTCAGGATCTTCCTGTCTTTGACTATCTCCTCAGAGCTGGACATCAGGCCGAAAAACATTGAGGTTATTACACACATGAACATGTACGCCGTAATATTCTCATTATCACCGAATTTATATGTCAATCCTGAAGAAAATCTCGTAAAATATGCAAGCAGGAAAGCCAGAAAAGGCGATCCGATCAGACTTATAAGAATATACTGCTTATCAGCCATCTTGGAAAGAAGATCGCGGGTAAAAAATATTTCTGACTGTTTAAGCAATCCGGGGATACTGTAATTATTTACCGGAAGAGCCTCTTCTCCTTTAATGGTTTTTTGTATTTTGCTGACATACTTTTCACGGAACTTCTCAGCCCACTCTCTGGGAGAGACTTTCCTGATACGTGTAGCCCTTCCATGCTCATCAACCACTTTTGATTCGATTATCTGAAGTATCTGCTCGGTGTTTATGTTGCCGCATTTCACGCATTGATCTTCTTCGGGATTGGCATGATTACTGATAGTTTTGAAATAAACAATTGCTTCGGAGGGATCTCCGTACCAGACCTGGTAACCTCCCTTGTCAATGAACATGACGCGGTCGAACATCTTGTAAATATCTGAACCGGGTTGGTGGATATTAATGATCACCAGCTTGCCTTTATAAGTCTGCTCCTTCAGCAGGTTCATGACAGCTTCCGAATCGACTGAAGAGAGGCCTGAAGTAGGCTCATCAACAAAAAGGATAGTGGGTTCGCGGAGCAATTCCAGAGCAATGTTGACTCTCTTCCTTTGTCCACCGCTGATAACCTTTTTTAGCGGATTCCCAACCTTCAGGTCTTTTATCCCTTCAAGGTCAAAATCGACAAGTGTCTTATTTACAACCTCAACAATCTTATTCTCCGGAAGATTACTGAGGCACATTTTTGCATTGTAATAGATATTCTGATAAACAGTAAGCTCATCTATAAGCAGGTCATCCTGAGGTACAAATCCAATGACTCCTCTCAGCGCTTCATTTTCCTTTTCATCATATAGATTATATCCGTTGATGAGTACTTCACCGTTCTGCGGTTTCAATGTGCCGTTCAGGATGCTCAGCGTGGTTGATTTACCTACACCGCTTCCGCCCAGGATGCCGACCAGCTTACCCGATTCTTCGTGAAAATTGAGATTATGTATGCCATTCTCGCTGTTACGGAATCTAAGTGAGACATCATTTGCATCAAGGGTGATCTTATTATCAAAGGCTGCCTCAGAGATCAGGCTTACAATTCCCGAATAGTAGACCGTTTTGATTCCGGGGCCCCGAAGCACTGATCCGCGGTCAAAAATATAGGTCTGACCTGAAATAATATTCTGGCCGTTAAGATACAGGTCTTCGGACCCTTCATACCTTATTATGAAACTATTTGTGCTTAGGATCTGAAGGAAAGAGATATCTCCCATTAGGTTTTCGTCAGTGATGTGTCTTATCTCTCCGGACGAAAGCTCACTGTTATTGATTACCAGCAGTCTGCTTTTCTCCCTGACATCATCCATTTTATTCATTATAAAGCTTCTTATGTTCATGAATTCTGTTTCCGTAACATAAAAAGCATTCGCTACCGTCTGAAGGAAATCGAGTTCATTTTCAGTGATCTCCTCTCCCTTGGAAATATAATCAGTCAGCTGGACAAGCACATAGATTTTTTGCTTCTGCTGAAGTTCCTCGTTTATCTTTTCGCAGATCGCCAGGATTCTCATGGCGTTGAGCGAAGTGCGTTTCCTGTCACGGATGCTGTCCTTGGAGATATTCTCGGAGTTATAAAGGCTGATGTTCTCCTCGTACATTTTCATGTACTTTTCGACCAATTCATTGTTCAGGTGCCGGGACAGGAAAGATCTGACGATTTCCTTTTCCTTTCCGGTAATTACCGTCTCATCGTGAATGTCAGCAACCAGTGCAAAAAGCTGAACAAGGGCATTTAGTATGTTTTCGCTCATCTTATTATCTATAAAATCATTTCAGGATAAAATATCAGGGATTCACCTTAAAGCTGATTTGTTATAAAGCTTATCTTTGTTTAACACAAGTTAAGATAAAATTGGCATCCGAAAAAAACTTTTTTTCTTATACCGGCCCGGTCACTTACAAAAAGATTGACAGGCTCCTTAAGGATTTGAAAAAATCAGACGACTTTATTGCAATGCACAAAACTACTGCCCGTCGGCTTTATGCAATCCTTGTGGAGATCCTGGAAAATATTGCGAAACATTCTGTCAGAAAAATATCAGGAATTTTACCTGAACCTTTTATTTCGTTGGAAAAAAGAGGTGAAAAAGTTCTCATCATATCGGGTAATCCGGTCTCAGATGATAAGAAGGAAGAACTGGCAGCACAGATTGACCTGGTAAACCACCTTGATGAAGCGGCACTTATCTCTTTTTATGAAGACAAGATCAACCGTAAATCGAAGAAGAATGATAACGGTGCCGGGCTGGGATTCATTTTAATGAGGTTGAAATCGGGGAATAAGATTGATTTCAGCTTCCCGGAAAATGCCGGAGACATTTCATACTTCACAATGCAAATTGCTGTAAATAAATATATTATGAGAAATTTACTGATTGAACGGACAGCCAGCTCACCGAAGGTGGTTCTTGATCCTGAAAACAATATTTTCGAGATCTCCGGAGAATCAAGGCCTCCGGACGTTGCTGCTTTCTACAATGAGATCCTCAACTGGTTTGATGATTTTTCACTGTATATGGTCAAGTCACACCAGGATGTTCCCCCGCCTGTTTTCAACCTCGACCTGGAGTACTTCAATTCATCATCAGCCAAGTATATCCTTGACTTTTGCAAGCTGATGGCAGCAACGAAGTCAAAAGGCAGGGAAATTATCGTAAAGTGGCATTATGAATCTGACGACATGGATATGCTTGAAACAGGCAGGGAGATGTCGAAGATTTCCAAAATGCCTTTTGAATATGTTCAGAAGGATTTGAAATAGAATTTATCTTATATGCCGCGTCATGTAAGGATATCCAATCTGATCCCAATCTTCTTCATAGCATACTCTGCCTCCCTTAAATAATCACCGTAAACCGTGATCCAATGGAATCCTGGCATTTGTTCTGCAACTTTCCTGCTATCGCATTCATAACTGATATCAATCTGTGAACGACAGATATCGAGCATGGGATTATCAATTATTTTCCCTGCCAAACCTACATTCCTTTCAAATGAAAAATCAGGCATTATATTTGTAACTACTTGGCCTACAAGCATTTCAACTTTAGGAGCAGCTCCATAATCTGATTCAAAGTGGGTCAGTATCCTTGCCGGTTCCGGCTTTTTACCGTCCATTTTACGAGGGGCAGTACAGTGTGCAAGGGTTATAATCTTATCATGCGGATAGGTTGGATCGTTCAGAAAAGCCGGCTTGCCGGAGATGTTTGCCATCAGGATTCCTGATGGAACGACAACAAAATCCGATTCGCAGAAAGCAAGAAAACCTTCATCATTCAGTAAACTGAGGGTCAGGCATGCTGTAGTCTCAGCCATTGGCATGATCGTACCCATACAATTGTTTACAGTGATAGCCCTGCAGTTGAACTTATTCATCAGACGTTTAAATACATCTTCGAGGACAAAGCAGTTCTCGATGTATTTCCGGTCTACTTCCAGTTTGATTCCGGTATCATTAAGATATTCCCCTGCACGGCTCTTTGCGGTTTTTATTATGGAATCATCTTTCCTGGCTTCCGCTATCAGCTTTCCCAGTTCATCATATGTAATATCCTGTATATCTAGCTTGTATTTCTCCTGAACCACCTTCATTACTGTCTCAAGAGGCTGTGACCATGCACCCGGACCACCGATTGCCAGTATCTTTGAGCTGATAGTGTTTTTCAATCCGCACAAAGATCTTAACCGCCACAATAGTTCATCCTGGCTGTCGATTACTATATCATTTTCATTTATGCCGTTTACTGTAAGAACATCAGTATGCTGGCGGAGATAACGCGGACTTATTATTTCGTACCACAGATAGACAGGGCCCGATTTATGACGGCAGAAAATGATGATGTCCTTTCCCATTTTATTCAGGATATCAAATCTGTCCATTCCTCCTCCGGCAGCATAGATAATAAACATATCAGCCGATTCAAGGTCGCTGATATTATTTATATCCTGGTTGTTTTTAACTCCGGAGACGGGAAGAATACTGACAGGGAAATCTGCTTTCGAGTTAAGGGCGCTGAGTTCTTCTGTTATGCGTGTTATCTCATCACTTGCGGCCTTTTCAGTCTGAATGCCCCCCCAGCTTCTCCAGCTTGTCTGGGTACGGCGTGTGGGTATATCATATGTAAGAATCGGTTTTACCACCAGTGGTTTTCTTTCAGGCGCGAATTCCCGGGTAGCAGATTCTCTGCTGAGAAGAGCCCAGGAAAGTCCGGATAAGGTTACAGCACCCAGAGCGCCTGTTCCTGTTACCTGAACGAATTTACGACGAGTCATTTCATCAGGCATTGTTGCGTGATGACCATTGCAGCAGGAACATCCAGATCTGTCGGAAGTGTCTGAATCCCTGTTATTTATTTCACTCATATTCTATCAATTTTTATCGTGAGATAAGCTTCAGATGTTATCGGTTCATTGCCATAAAGTTATGAAAGAAAATTGTATTTATTCATTCCTGAAATTATCCAAGTCCTAAATTCAATATCTTTGATATTTTCAAAACAAAATCATTTTCTCCAATGCTGAACCTCCTTAAACATCCGCTTTTAACCCATAAGCTTACTCTTCTCCGCCGTAAAGAAACAAATACTAAAGATTTCAGGGAAACTCTTGAAGAGATAGCGGGACTGATGGCTTTTGAGATCACACGCGATCTGCCTCTTAAAAACGTAACTGTCGAAACGCCTGTAGGTATATGTTCTACCCAGGAGCTTGCCAGAGATGTCGTCCTGATTCCTGTCCTGAGAGCCGGTTTAGGGATGGTTAACGGCATCTCAAATCTTATACCTTCGGCAAGGGTAGGACATATTGGTATGTACCGCGATCATGATACCCTCGAGCCAAATACATATTACAGCAAATTTCCTGATAACCTTCCTGATGCAGTAGTCATGGTCCTCGACCCCATGCTCGCAACAGGTGGCAGCGCCTCAGCAGCCATAAGCTTCCTCAAAGAGAACGGTGCAAAAACAATTAAGCTTGTTTGTGTTGTAGGAGCTCCTGAAGGTGTGGAAAGAATTAGAAAAGATCATCCTGATGTTCAGATATATCTTGCCGGACTTGACGAAAAGCTGAATGACAACGGTTATATCGTTCCGGGTCTGGGTGATGCCGGCGACAGGCTCTTCGGTACTAAATAACCTGCCTGTTACTTAAGGTTATCCAGTGAATATTTTAAGTAAACATCATTAAGTTGACATATTCCCGCATTTTTTACTTCCTGCTGACCATCTGAAAGAACATATCTGAGGAATTCGACCACTGCAGGATCTGCAGGTTTTCCCATAGAACCGAAAGTCAGTTCCCTGCAAAGCATTTCGGGATAAAAGCCCAGCCAAACACTCCTGTGTGCCTGCTCAAGATTTTTGAACGGGATCTCCTTTCTGTCTACTTTATTGTCGAAGTCGAGATCAAAAGGGATAACCTGAATATTCTCTGTCCTTTCACCACTCTGTCCGTCAAAAGCAAAGGAGAAATTGCAAAAACCTATGGCAAGGGGGTTCTCCTGTATACTTTTTATCATTTCATTATCGCCCGTTACTGTCACTCCTTTGAAGTCGGCTGCGCTTTTAAACAGGAACCCGGCCATCATATCTTCTGCACCGGATTCATCTGCCCTTGAAAATACCATAACTTTTTCTGTTCCGGTTGTATCAAGAATCTCGCTCCATTTTACAGGCTTATCGGTTGTGAATATCTTCTGGAATTCATCGGTACTTAGTCCCTGTGCCAATAATCTATCCAGATAGGGATTATTCTGGTTTACTATCGGAGCAACCCCATCTTTCGCGACCGGAATTACCCATATTCCTGCATCTTTTTCCTCATCCAGAAGGGGACGGGAGATCATTGCCAGGGCAGACTTCTTTTCAATCAGGTCATTTAAACCCTGTCCGGTACCATTGGCTAAGACTTCAATTTTAACTCCCGGATGAAGTTTCATAAAATCATCAGCCCATTCTTGTGCCAGCGGGTGGAGAGCATAAGCTCCAGTGATTGTGAAATTTCCGGATAATTCTGTTTTAGAATGTTCCTGCTTATTATCAGCAGGTTTCTTTGATTTATCTGAATAGCACCCCGAAATCACTGAGAGGCACAGGAGCAGGATAAAGTATATTTTTAAACCCATTTTTCTTTTAAAGGTACAAAATATTCTGCTTAAAATCAATGGTGAAATGTCATGCTTTTGGATTATTAACAATTCTTTCTAACGGCAATACCTTCCATTATCGCAGATTGTGTTTATGACAATTCCTTTATTTTTATGTCGTTGTACCATTGCGCCGTTGTACCATTATTTAAAACATTTCTTAAATTCGAATGTTTTAAATAGATAATGCCTTACGAATACTCCATAGAAGTAAAGAATGTCTGGAAATCTTTCAAAGCCGTCCAGGCGGTAAGGGGC